>CAIYYT010000043.1 GCA_903930455.1 uncultured bacterium
ATATGCCACTTCGTTGCCATCCGGAGAGAAGCTGGTGAAGCCGGCGGCACTCATCGGCAACGCTTCTGATATCCCGCCATTCATGCTGACCAGATAGGCTCTCCCGTCCCACCAGGTCATGCTCTCTTTCCGGGAGCGGTAAAGCACCTTGTCTCCGGCAATATTCCATTCCATAACGACGTTTTCAGGGCCGAATCGCTCGCTCGTGTTCTGGATACCGGGATGCCAAGTAAGCCGTTTCGGCGCGCCTCCGTCGGACGACATCACATAGACAGCCCAATCGCCATCATATTGCCCGGTGAAGGCGACATGCTTTCCGTCCGGGGAAAACCGGGGAAAGACCTCGATTCCATCATCACTGGTCAGGCGAACTGCCTGCCCCCCTATGCGCGGGGCGACGTAAATGTCCCCCCCATAGGAAAAAGCGACCTGGTCCTTGCTGACCGTCGGAAATCTCAACAATCGCCCCTCGGCCGCAAGAAGAGGACCAGCAATCAAGACAATAATTACCAGAAAGCAAACTGCGAACAGTACTCGTTTCATGAATCCTCCGTGAAAGTCGTCAAACCTCTTTGGACATCGGGCATAGGAACTTAGCATACGGCTTAGACTGCAGCAATCGGATTTTGGTAGTGCTCCCCAGAAGAAGTTACAAAAATGAGGACTTATGAATCAGGGGTTCAAGGCACTGCTCTGCTATTTTGTCGCAGACCTGTGCCAACTCCTAATCATCAACCAACTTGGGACGCAATTCCCCGTCATTCGTCAAACACGAGCGCTTGGAACTTGTAGACTACGGCGTTGGGGTCTTTATAAGCATCGCGCGGCAGACCGGCCTTTGCACAAGTCTGTTCCAGAAATTGAGTGCGATCCCAGCCATATTCTGTCGCGACTTGCGGTAACAGCAGACCACGATTGTCTCCCAGCGAGATCATCAGGCCATCCCTGCCTACCAGAATTGAATCCAAGGAGGTGACCCTCTCCATCGGCGTGAGAACCGAAATCTCCAACTTCAGTCGCGGGACTTCGCTGCGTGTCACCGGCTGAAAGCGAGGATCGGAAGTCGCAGCTTTGACGGCACAGTCGGAGACCGTTTTGTAGAGGGGCTCTATGGCAACGGTGTACCCGATACAGCCGCGCAACATGTCATCTTCGTTAAGGGTGACAAAGGCTGCCCCCAGTTTTATAAGTGATTCTGGGACGTCAAATGTGGGAACCGTGCCGTCCTTGAGATAGCTCTCAATAGACTGACGGGCGATTTCCAGCAGTTTTTTCTTGTCGGAGTCTGACAAATAATCTGATGGAGTCATACTTCCCTTTGCTTTGGTTTCCGTCGTTTTCTTGTCACTGCTCTTTTCGGACGGACTTGTCGACTTGTAGATCGCAACGGCAACATAACCGACAACGGTCGATTTGTCACCGGTGATGTCCCCCGAGTCGCCGTACTTGAGGATTCTGACTTTGTTGGCTCCCCGAGCGATGGCCGCCTTGAGCACGGCTACTGCCGGTCCGCCACCGCACATTTCGACAATTCCGCCATCGAGGTACTGCTGCAATCGGTCGCCGTCAAGCAACATCAGGCAGGCCATTCCGAGCGAATCCATTTTATACCCCTGCGCGGCAGGCCGATAGTGTTGCCAGTCGGAGGAAGCGATCATGATCGTGTGGTCATCGAGCTTGAGCGATTCGAGGGCACGCGCCAGGAGTTCCACATCGGAAACGTTCTGAGTACCCATCCCCACCGGCACGATGCGGAAGTCTTTCAGCACGCTTTGCAGAAACGGCAGTTGCACTTCAAGTGAGTGCTCCCGCGCTTGCGATTGCTCGGATAGGGCGATCCGTTTGTCGAAAGCCAGAAGGCGGTTACAGAGACTGTCGTCGCATTTGACGATTCCGAGCGGCGTTTTCCAGGATACGCCGGGTCCGTAAAGCGCCATGCCCTGATACGCTACCTGATGCGACGGACCGCAGAGGATGACCTTGTCAAAACGGGCGTTCTGGAGAAGCTTGTACGCATAGGCAGCCACCGGACCGGAGTAGACATAACCGGCGTGAGGTACGATGACCGCCAGCAATTGACCGTCGATTGTCGGCGATCCGGCTTTCGCGAGGTATTCAGCGATTGACTGACGCAACTCGGCGCTGTCGGCTGGATAAAATTGCCCGGCTACCACCGGTTGTCTGACGGTGGCACAGAATGCTGTCGGCCATAGCGTCAACAGCATCATCACAAGTGCTAGAATTCTGGTCACGGCGCGCCTCCTGCCGGCTAAAGTCTTTCGACGTGGTATCGCCTCAAAAGCGGTAGCTCCCAATGTTCCTACGGCGTATATTCATTATATGAGCAAGGTCGTTGTAGTCAAGCATTTTGGCGACCAGCGCAATCGCCCCCTGACACAATCAGAATACGAAGTGCTTCTTACGACGGCGCTGCGTACACTGTCCGGTCAGAGTGATTTTGCAGCCGCCGTGCGTCGTTATCTCCCCGGCGGAACGGTCGGGATGAAAGCCAATTGCCTCGCACATCAACTGAACTCGACGCCGCTGGCACTGGCGGATGCCTTCACGGCAATTCTCGTCAAAACGGGATTCAAAGAGAAGGATGTTGTCGTCTGGGAAAGGAGCAATCGCGAGCTGGCGAGCGCCGGATTTGCTCTCAACGTCTCAGGGACCGGCAGACGCTGCGTTGGTACTGATGCAACCGTCGTCGGCTACAGCGAGGAGTTCTACAGTTCAGGAGAGGTCAATTCGTTGGTAAGCAGGATACTGACCGAGATTGTCGATGTAAATGTGAACGTGCCGGTTTTGAAGGATCATTCGGTTGCCGGTTTGTCGGCGGGGATGAAGAACATGTACGGCGCGGTTAACAACCCGAATAAATATCATGGCAACAATTGCGATCCCTATTGTGCGCATGTCAATAATCTGGAGCCGATCAAGAGCAAGAACCGGTTGACAGTGATTGACGCTGTGCGGGTGCAATATAACGGTGGGCCGGGATATTCCGAGGATTATCTTGCCTACTACAACGGTCTGGTGATCAGTGATGATCCGGTGGCGGCAGATCGCGTCGGATTGGAGATATTGGAGCACTTGCGCGCTATAAACGGTCAACCGACGCTGGAACGCACGGGACGACCGGTGAGGTACCTTGCCAGCGCGGAGAGACTGGGATTGGGCATCGCCGACATCAAGAAGATCGAGTTGCGCGTAATCATGATCGACAAAAACGGACGCGAGTCAGCGGGAGAGTTGCTGGAATGAAACGGCGCACTTTCATGAGTTGCCTCGGCTGTGGCGCCGCAGCAACCGTCGCCACGCAGACCGGACTCTTTCCCCCCGTGATCAATTCGTTGCAGAATGCTTTCGCTCTCGGCGAACCCAGTGAGTTGTCTTCGATGGAGGCGCGGCACTACAAGAAACTTCCCGGTGGTGGCATTGAATGCGGTATCTGCCCGCGCCATTGTCAGGTAACCGACCTTGAGCGCGGCTACTGCGGCTCAAGGGAAAATCAGGGGGACATCTACCGCACGTTGGTATATGGCAAACCCTGTTCGCTCAATATCGACCCGATCGAAAAGAAACCGTTCTTCCATTTCTACCCCGGCACGCAGGCGCTGTCGCTGGCAACCGCGGGATGTAATGTCAACTGCAAGTTTTGCCAGAACTGGGAGATTTCGCAGTCACGTCCGGAGCAAACGGAAAACATCGACTTGTCTCCGCAAGCAGTCGTGGATTTGGCGGTGCAGCGCAAGACGCCGAATATCGCCTACACGTATTCCGAGCCGACGATATTCTACGAATACATGTACGATATTGCCGAGGCGGGACACAAGCATGGTCTCCGGTCGGTGATGGTCACCGGCGGCTACATCGAGCAAGAGCCGTTGCGGCTGTTGATCCCCCATCTGGATGCAATCAAAGTCGATCTCAAGAGCATCCGCGAGGACTACTATAAGACGATCGTCAACGGCGAGCTTAAGCCGGTATTGGATCGACTGGTACAGATGAAGAGTTCTGGCATCTGGTTGGAAATCGTTACGCTGGTGGTGCCGACGCTAAACGACACAGACGCCGAATTCCGCGATCTGGCAAGGTGGGTAAAGACCAATCTTGGCGCTGACGTACCGCTGCATTTCTCGCAGTTTTATCCGCAATATTTGCTCAAGAACCTGCCGCCAACTCCTCAGGTGACACTCGAAAAGGCGTATGCAATCGCTCATAGTGAGGGCATGCAATATGTCTATCTCGGCAATCTTCCGGGGCATCCGGCGGAATCGACCCATTGTCCCAAGTGCAACGCGATGTTGATCGAGCGCAATGGTTACCGTATCACACAAATGAATCTCGTCGGCAATCACTGCCCGAAATGCCAGTCAGAGATTCCCGGCCGTTTTTGAATGAACCGTCAAGGTCTTCTTCTGGGCTTTTTTTCCACCGGCGCGCAGGTATTACTGCTGCGGGAATTAGTGTCATCGCTCAATGGCAGTGAACTATTCATCGGCACGGCGCTGTTTGGCTGGTTGATCGCCGTGGCAACAGGGGCCTATCTCGGTGGCCGCGCGAATGTGAACGCCAAACCCATTGCTCTTTTTGGCATGGGGGCGCTGCTCTTGCCGGCGCTGATCATTGCCACCCGACTATCGCCACTTCTGGTGACCAGTGTTGTCGGTGAGATCATTCCTTTCAGCACAGCAGCTATCATCTCCATTGTGGTCACGCTGCCGGTGGGTCTGTTGTCGGGCTGGCTGTTCACAGCGATTCTGAAAGACCATCGTGCCGATGCCGGTTCGATTATGCGGTTGTATTTCGTCGAAGGTATCGGCGCCGGTGTCGCTGGCATTGTGATTACTCTGTTGGTTGGTGCGGTGTTGTCGACACTGGCGGTGGCAGTGACGATGGCATTGGTGGTCTTGGTGGGAATCGTCGTCGCCTCGAAAGGCTGGCGTCCGGCGAGAGACGTGCCAATAGTCACAGTCGCGTTGACGGCAGTTGTAGTGGCGGCCATTCTGGCGCCGAGAGTGGACAAAGCGATTGACGGCATCAAGTATGAATCCTATCAGGTCGTTAGCTCATTCGACACGCCATACAGCCATCAAGCGATCCTGATACGCGACAGCACGGTTGTGCTTGTGACTGACAATACTATCGAAGCCGTCGAACCGGATTTGCTTACCGCCGAGAACCTGCTGCTGCCTCCGTTCGCATACACACCGCAAGCCAAAGCCGTGTTGGTGATCGGGCGCACCGAGTTCGGCATTGAGCAACTTGCCGGCAAGCTCGCGAATGTTGAATTGACGATAGTGGATCCGCGTGGGGTGCTGTTTTCGGAGATGGATGTATCATCACCAGACATTAAGGTGACCCGAGTCACCGATGACCCTTTGGCGTTTGTGTTGCGGGGTGGTAGCGAACATCGCTATGATATTATCGTTGTGAACCCCGGCGATTTCGGAAGTTTCCGAGGGAGTCGGCTGGTGACGGAGCGATTCCTCAACGCCGCAAGGCAACTGCTTTCGCCAGATGGCATTCTCTATTTGCCCACACAGTACGATTCCGATCGCTATATCACAAATCGCGAAGCAAAGCTCTTGGCAGCGATCTACAATACGCTGCGAAGTACATTCCAACAGGTGGAAATCTGGCCGGGCAACATGACAGAGTTTTTTGCTTCTGACGCCGCGACGTTTGGTATCCCCTATGATTCGCTTATCTCGAACCTGTCGAAGCTGACATACCTTCCGCAGTATATCAATGACAATTACTTGTTCGATCGGCTGAGTGACTTCAAGAAAACGCGGCTGTTGGGTTCCGTCGGCCGCAGTTCGGAGATCAACAGTCAAAATCGACCGGTTCTAACACACTATCAAACACTTTACCGCGCCAAGCTAAGCAACTTGGATGATCGTATTGCGTCACTGGTATTGGAGAAACGCTGGTGGTATGTGGCCGTGCCGATACTGATTTTCGCGCTTCTGGTCGCGACAATCAGCCGCGATCGACGGCGGAGATCATACGGGCTGTTCCTCTACTTCGTCGCCGGTTTGTCATCGCTGTCATTGGAGATGATATCATTCTACGTTTACCAGACGCAGGCGGGATCTCTGTACTCAGAGATGGCGGTTTTGATTGGCGTCTTCATGTTTGGTCTCTCGGCAGGCGCGTATGTTACCTACAGGACTACAGCAAAGCATGCCGACGTCTGCGCACTCTTGATGCTATCGGCGGCGACGCTTTTCTTCGCGGCCACATATCAGATCGTCCCGACGGCAATGCTGCTGACATATCATCTGCTGTTTCTGCCGACCGTGGCGCTGGCAACCGGCAGTCTCTTTGCGGCAGCAACACGGCGATACTATGAGTTGAATCCCGGGCGCAATCGTGGTGCGGGGTACGCTTTTGAATTGGTCGGTTCCGCGGTCGGCGCGATTCTGCCAACGATCGTGTTTTTGCCCACAATCGGGCTGACATGGTTGCTGGTATCGATGCTGCTAATTCTGTCGAGTGCGATTGCGGAATGCCTGCTGACATTGTGACGGCGGTAAGCTCACGCATGGTGCCCCACCGCTTGCGGTGGGTGGACTCAACTGGATGACAATCTGCAATTCACCCACAGCAAGCTGTGGGCTACCCTTCCATAGCGGTAGGCTTACGCCGTGCGACCGGGCGGGTGACTAAGGTTGCGCGTTTTGAGGAGAAGCTGATTTCTCTTGGAGCGTGACTCACCGACAGAAGTGACGTAGATCGCGGCTCGGTCGGTAACCGGACAGGCATACTCGCAGGCGCCGCAACCGGTGCATAATTCGGGATCGATGGACGGACGTTTGACTTTGACCTCGTTCTTCTTGCGGTCAATGACGGTTTCTTCGGCGAAGTAGACAGCTTTAGGCGACGTCGGGCACCATTCCTCGCAGACGATACAGGGAATCGCCATCGCCCAAGGGAGGCAACGGCCGCGGTCGATAAACGCCGTGCCGATGCGATTTGGCGGCACAGTCTCATTGCCGACTTTTCGGGTCAATGTCAACTCTGCAATTGCGCCGGTTGGACAGACCTGCCCGCAGAGGGTGCAGGTGGATTCGCAGTAGCCGATACGAGGAATCAATACCGGTGACCAAATCCCTTCCGCGCCAGCTTGCAGCAATGTCGGATGGAGCGCATTGTTGGGGCAAACGCGCATACACTGTCCGCAGCGAATACAACGCGCGATAAACTCACTCTCCGACAATGAACCGGGAGGTCGAATCAAGCGCGGATCGCTGTTGATCTCGAACGCATCCCCCGAACGCAACAACGGCACCAATGCTATCCCCCCTACCAGCGATGTCATCACCATCCGGCGCGAGACATCAACTTTCTGCGTACCGGCGGGATTGGCAGCAGTTACAGTCTGCTGTGGATAGAACTTGAACTTGAGCGACGATTGCGGACAGACGGCCTGACAGTTTAAGCAAAGATGACATTCCGGTTGCCGCCAAACGGCGCCGATATCGGGACCATCCGCACCCTGACAAGCAATCAGGCATTGATTGCAGTGGTTGCAGGTTGCCTCGTCTTTCTGCAAACCAAACAGCGTCCAGCGCGAAAACAGACCGAGCATCGCGCCAAGCGGACAAATTGCGCGACACCAGAAACGGGTAATCAGACGGTTCAGAATTAGGATTACAAGAAAGAAACCACCGATGATCAGAATGCCGTGAAAATGCGCTTGCCGGTATGGCAACAGCAGTAACGCGGTGACATCGTAGGCCGACTGCGCTCCGGTTGCCAGAATAGGCAGACCAAGTCCCTTGACCCAACCAAGTAATCCCAAAGCAGCGGTATGAATGGTCGGCAGCACGGCAGTACCGATGGAACGTGCCAATAGCGATAGCGGGTCAAGAAGACCGATCTGTAAGCTGCCAAAGAAGGCCGCCGCCAGAAAGAGAAACAAGATGTAGTATTTGATGCGCTGATACTTGCCGTAACGGTTAGATTTGATCTTTCGCGCATTGCTTGCTTCGCCTTTGACTCCACGAATTTCGGATACCCAATGATTGAGTGATCCCATAGGGCAAACCCAGCCGCAGAAGAAGCGCCCTAGAAAAATTGTAGGAATCAGTATCACCAGCGACCAAAGGAGTCCTTTGAAGAGAGTGCCGGTTGAGAGCAGCGTCGAGAGCGCTACCAGCGGATCAAATTCCAGAGCGATTGACACAGGGTATGGCAATTGAATCTCTGCCGCGTTGGCGGGAGTGAAATGGACTTCAAAAGTGGTCTTGAGAATCAGCCAGAAGAAGATGATAAAGAAAACGATCTGCGATAAACGGCGCAGATTGCGAACGGTTTTGATCGACATTAAGTGATCTCTTTATAGCCGACGGAGCGATAATCGAGTTTGCCCAGTCCCGACCTGTCGGCGAGGGCGATATGACCCACCTGCTCACCCGTCAGGCTGAGGAATTCCGATGCCCGAGAATCAGCGGCAACCATATCGGTGGCGCAGATAACGGAATTCTCGATGGCAACATCATCCAGCGAGCCACCGGTCGGGCCGCCACGCAACATCACCCGCGTGCAATCGACAACTGTAAGAGTCGGTTTGCTGAAGGTGGCCAATTCAACAATCGACTGATCGATCTTCTGATGCAGCTGACTGCGGCGGCCCCCCAGAATACCATAGAAGTTTTTCATGCTCCCCGTAAAGCTGGAGAGCGAATGGTGTTTGGCGATCGGCATGTTGATCAGCTTGTCGGTCTGAACGAAGTACTTTAGTACCGGCCAAACATCAAGCATCTGCCCTCCCATCACAGTGCGAATGTAGTCCTCCTCCAACGGCAGGATGACCTTCGCGCCAGCCTTCTCCGCTTCGGCACGAATGCCGGAGCGCAAGAAACAGCGGCGCGGTTCGTTGCAGGGAATGTCGGTGACAATAACGAGAGCGGCGCCGGCTGCAAGACAGAGGCGCGCCATTTCTCCGACCAGCACCGGGTTGGTGTCGGCGCCCTGTTCGGGGGTGCGATCCCAGCCAATGTTGGGCTTAATCGTGACGCGATCACCCTTGCGAATAAAGTGTTTGATGCCGCCAACTACATCCAGGGATGCGTGCAACGCCGCGATGTGATCGGTGTTCTTTGCCAACGCGATCTGTGGAAGTGATTTTTCTGTGGGAACCGTGAAGTCGGACGTTTTTAGAACAATAGGTTCGACTCCGGCGACCCGGCGGTTGTGAAACAGAACTCCGGCAGCAGTTGTGGCTGCGGCAAACGCCAAGGTTTTTCCGGTAGTCTTGATGAAGTCGCGTCGGTCCATGATGTGTTGTCCTCTGCGGCAAATAAAACCGACTCGATCCGGCTTGGCAAGCACTAAACCCGATTTGGCGCCAAGTCAGAGACAATTTGATTGAAAAGCCGTAGAGCAGAAGGTAGAATGCCGCTGCGGCAGGAGAAATTGGCACCGTGAAGAACTTGACAGTGGGACTCAAAATGACAATGCGCAGACTGCTCTTGATATTGGCACTACTGATCCTTGGGGGAAATGTAAACGCACTAACATTGCCAGATGACAATTTCGTGAGCGGGTGGAGTAAACCCGCAAAGCCGTTGACCTACAATCGAGAGAGCCTATCGGATTACAACGATGGCGATGCCGAAGTGTTTTTGGAATTGGGATTCCAGCAATTGCAGGTGCAACAGTACAAAAATGGTAATGCAGAAGTCGATTTGGAAGCATACGAATTCGCCAGTCCGAACGGCGCGCTCGGAATCTATTTGATGAAGTCCGGCAAGGAAGCGCCATCAGCGGATGTCGGCGCGCGTAATACGGTCAGTCAAACGCAACTGCTCGCAGTCAAGGGCAATTGCTTCATCCAAGTGATGAACTACACCGATGATGCCAAGACAATCGCGGTCATGACCAAACTTGCACAGCAAGCTCTGGCGAACTCGTCGGCAACTGACACGACCACGGCGCTATTGCGGCTGACGAAAGCACAGATGTTGCCGGGGTCGGAGCATGTTTTCTGCGGGCCTTTGTCGTTGCAAGCGGTCTACCGCCTCGGAAAAGGTGATGTGCTGCAACTTCAAAACAAAATCTTTGGTGCGGCAGCAACGTATACCGACACTGATCGCATTACATACACTCTAATCATAGTCCCCTACCCGGATGCTGCCAGCGCGCAATCGGCATTTACCAATCTCCAGAAGAATCTGGATTCGGGCTTTCAGGTGTTTGGCAAAACTCCAACCGGATTTGCTTTCAAAGATCGACTGGCAAAATATGCCCTGGTAGATTTGAAAGATGGCGTCATTCAGTTGCAACTGAATCTCGCGCGCAAGCCAAGCCCGACGAGCAAGTAGTACGCGCCAGTTAGATTGGCATTTCGCACGATTGTCTTTCAGGTAGTCGAAATCACAGGAACTTGATGTCGACGCGCTTTGCTTTCGGCAACATGTTCTTGATGTGAGTACCTTGCATAAGTCCGCAACCGAGCGGAAACGCAAGATACTTCAGAAGGACATATCCTTCGGTCGTGTCGCCGATTTCGGTGGCGGTGACTTCGAGATCGAGACCTTTGATATATCGCACCGCGTTCTCTCGTTCAAGTGTAACGAAATTCCTCGTGACGAGTGCGCCAAAAGCTTGCAGCAGATTGGTCGAGGGTTTGACCGTGTTGCCGATTCGCGCGATCAATAGCCCGGCGGTGTCGGGCGAAAGGCAAGGATCGATCAGCTTCGGCCCCAGAATAACCCGTCCGTTAGCGCTGGCGTAAAACTCGAAATCGGCAAGTAAGTCCTGCGCAATACCATACCGACGTTCGAGATATTCAAGCGTAAGAGATTTGTCATTTGCGGAGCAGGGTTCAATCACTTTTTGATCCTCGCCAGAAAGAAGCCGCCGGTATCATTATGATGAGGAAGCACTCGCGCCGTCATCCGCACGCGCTCGTCGAAGGTTTGATCCTGCCATTTCGTAATGCCCGGCATCAGGCGAAAATTCGGAATATCGACTTGCTCAAGTTCCGCCGGCCGCTCGTTAAGCAAATAGTCTATCACCGCTTCATTTTCCTCCGGCGCAAAAGTGCAGGTGGAATAGATCAGCGTGCCACCATCTGCCAGCAGATCGAATGTTCTCAGGATCAACTGCTTCTGTCGGTAAGCGCTGGGAGCGATACGTTTCGGTGACCAGGACATAATCTGTCTGGGATTTTTGCGAAAAATGCCTTCCGACGTACAAGGCGCATCGAGCAGAGCGACATCAAAAAGCATCTGAGGAAAAGAACGCAGATCGTAGTTCGTGACCACCGCGTTGAGCGTGCCACTGCGTTCAAGGTTGAACTTGAGCGGCTTGATGCGCTCGTATTCCACGTCGTTGGCGACAATGGTGCCACGGTTGTTCATCAATGCCGATAATTGCGTAGTCTTGGAGCCGGGGGCTGCACAGGCATCTAACACTGTCGTGGCCGACTGCAATTCGCTTTTGACCAACAGCGGCGGCAACATGGAAGTCAATTCTTGAACGTAAATCGCGCCGAGGAAATGCTCCAAGGTTGAGCCGAGTGCGGGGTTGTCGGACACAAAAGCGTTGGAGTACCACGCAGTCTGCTTGATGCCAATGCCATACTCGGCGAACCGGGGCGCTATGGTCTCTACCGTAGCTTTCAGGGTGTTAATGCGAAACGATTTTGGCAGCGGCGTTAGCATCGCCTCAAAAAAAGCGGGCGCATCATCAACAAGGGGCGCATAGCGTTCAGCAAAGGCGGCAGGAACTTCAAGGGTCATGGCGGGCGGAGTATACCGGTCGCGAGCGCGGGTGTCAACCGACATTGTCGGCGACGGGATTCGCATCCAGCTAGACCGAATCTCAGACCTTCACTGCAATGATGCATCGTGGCAGGAGTGGCGCTTGACAAGCGGGTGGAAGTGCAGTAAGATGCCGCGGCGTTGCCCGCATGTCGGGTTGGGAATCACTTTCTACACTGTAGGAACATGTCGAAGAAGAAACTGAAACGATTTGCCGAGCTGACAGCATTCCCTAATGTCTTCCAGTCTCTGGTTGATCTCCGGGGAAAGTGGTGTAGTGATTACTTTCACAATGACAATCCGATCGTGCTGGAATTGGCCTGCGGCAGAGGGGAATACACGGTTGCTCTGGCGCAGCGATTCGGCGAAAAGAATTTCATCGGGATTGACATCAAAGGCGCGCGTCTCTGGCGCGGTGCAAAAGAGGCGCTGGAATCCAAACTGGCGAATGTCGCTTTCCTGCGAATTCCGATCGAGACCATGACCAATTGGTTCGCTCCCGATGAGATCGCGGAAATCTGGATTACTTTCCCCGACCCTTTCTTGCGCGAGGGCAAGGCCCGCAAACGGCTGACATCGCCGCGCTTTCTTTCGCTTTATCGTCAGGTTCTTAAGCCCGGCGGAGTGATTCACCTGAAGACCGACGAGCCCAATCTTTTTGCCTACACTCAGGAAACAGTGGCTGCCGAAAAGGGCATGCTACATGAAGCAATCGACGATCTGTATCATAGCGACAAGATGGATGACGTATTGTCGATTCAGACGAATTACGAACGCAAGCATCTGGAAGTGGGACGGACAATCAGGTACTTGCGCTTCAGTTTCCTTCCCTGACAAAGCAGATTCGCTGCGTCGATTCGGCTGCGGGACGCAGCCATCAAAATCGTTGCCCAATACGTATTGTTGTGAAATAAATAACAATATCGCTCAGTTATTACTTGACAGCGCCAATCTCGTTAGTTAGTGTTTACTACGGGGCAGGCAGAACGAGGATCAATTGAGACGTACGGCTGACTTGAGAAAGCAGCAAATTATAGTGGAAGCCACGCGGCTGTTTAGCAGCCGGGGCTTTGATAAAGTCACGACCAAGGACCTGGCAGCTTCCTGTGGGGTCTCCGAACCGGCGCTGTATCGCTATTTTCCATCGAAAGAAGCGATTTACGACGTCGTGCTGAGTTCGCTGGAGTCGCGCTTGCAGGTCAAAAAACTTTTCGACCGCTTGGAAAACGAACAGGACGTTGAGAAGCTGCTTCATGATTTGGCGAGCCACATTTTCGACTTTTTCCGAACCAACCAGGATGTCTATCGCCTGATGCTCTACTCGACGTTGGGGGGACATGCCAAGGCCAGGCGGATTTACCGTGCCGTACGAGGCACCTATGTGGACTTTCTGATACGACAGTTGGATAGATTTGCGGCAGCGGGGCAGATTCTGCCCAAGAATAACGAAATCACTGGTCGCTGCTTCGTGGGAATGGTTTTTGAGTGTGCTCTTTCCGGGACGCTATGGAAGGGATTTCTCGGCAAGCGCTACCGTCCTGATGATGTCGTCAACAACAACATACCGATTTTCGCACGGGGACTGAGGACGTAGATGCCGGCAAAGGTTGTCGATCAGAAAAGTTATTGGCATAAACGCAGAAACTGTGATCTGTATTGATTTCTACCCGGGAAATTTCGGTCGGGGTACGAAGAGAGAGGTAAGACCGAACTCATGAAGCGCATCTTGTTGATGCTCGGAGTGATGCTCCTGAGCAGTGGCGCCGCGATGTCGGCGGAGAACACCAATGAAACATGTCTGACCTGCCACTCCGATTCGACGTTGACCAAGGTTTCCAAAGACGGCGATACGATTTCGTTGGTTGTGGCACAGACGGATATTGATTCCTCGGTGCACAGCGGGTTCACCTGCGTGACCTGCCATAAGGATCTGGAGACGGTCGCGGATTTTCCCCACGCAACACCGTTGAAGCGGGTCGACTGTGGTGAATGTCATGATGATGTTAGCAAGATCTTTTCGGGCTCGGCACATGGCAGCGCTTCGAGCAATCCCAACGCTCCGACTTGCGCCTCGTGTCATGGCAGTCACAATATTCTGCCGCACACAAATCCGGCGTCCAGGATTTCGCCAAAGAATCTCCCCTATACGTGCGCATCCTGTCATCACAAGATCGTATTGAAATCCGATCCTGACCTTCGTATCACCGACTCGTTTGACCGCTACATGATGGGCATTCATGCCGAGGGAATTTCCAAAGGTGTGGGTTCGGCTGCTTCGTGCAACGACTGCCACGGCACGCACGACCTGTACAAAGCCTCCGATCCGCGCTCGTTGGCCAACAAAATGAACATCCCCAAAACGTGTTCCAAGTGTCACAGCGACATTTACATTCAGTATGAACGTGGCATTCACGGCAAAGCGTTGGCAGCGGGAATCCTCGATGCTCCCAATTGCACTGACTGCCACGGTGAGCACGAGATCCGCCGAATTGATGACCCAAAAGCGCCGGTGAATCAATCCAATCTGGCTGAGTACGTTTGCGGCAAGTGCCACAATGATCCGCAGTTGGTGCAGAAATACGGGCTCCCCGAAGGACGTTTTACTTCCTATCAAGACTCCTATCACGGACTGGCGGTTCGTGGTGGCTCGCTGAAAGCTGCCAATTGCGCTTCCTGCCACAAGGCGCACGAGATACTACCAAGCAGTAACGAGACGTCCTCAATCAACAAAGCTAATATCGTGCAGACCTGCCAGAAATGTCATCCGAAAGCGAACCTGGCTTTTGCCACCAGTTATACTCACAAGACGGCATCGATCCAGTTCAACCGTCTTGACTGGTGGGTGCGTTTCATATATCTCTTTGCCATCGTCGCAATTATCGGCGGAATGCTCGCCCACAACGGAGTGATCCTGGGGAGCTACATTGTCGAGAAGCATCGCCATAACAAGAGCATGCCGACGATCACCCGCTTCACGGGCAACATGGTGTTCCAACATCTGGTGTTGACTGCCGCGTTCATCACGTTGGTCATCACAGGTTTTGCGCTCAAGTTCCCCGATGCCTGGTGGGTATGGGTGATTAATATCTTCGGGATTCATGAAGAGGTTCGCTCGATCATTCACCGCGTGGCGGCCGTCTTCCTGATTTATGTCACGATACACCATACTCTCTTCATCCTCTTCACGCGACGCGGCAAGGAAGAACTGCGCGGACTCTGGCCGAACTTGCAGGATTTCAAGGATCTGATCCTTAACCTCAAATTCCGCCTCGGCCTGAGCAAGGAACATCCCAGGTATGATCAGTATGATTATACCGAGAAGGCCGAATACTGGGCTCTTGTCTGGGGAACGCTGGCGATGGCGATGACCGGTTTCGTTCTCTGGTTCCCAACGTTCTTCACCGGCTTCATGCCCGCGTGGATTGTCAAGATTGCCGAGACGATTCACTATTACGAAGCCTGGCTGGCGACGCTGGCGATCGCCGTTTTCCACTTCTTCTTCGTGATTTTCCATCCGGAGCAATACCCGATGTCGTTTGCTTGGTTAACCGGCAAGATCACCGAGGAATCGTGCCGCATTCATCATCCGAGATGGTATGAGCGAATCGGCGGTAGCAAGGCGCGAAACGAGGACGGCGCTTCGGAGACGGAGGAAAAAGACGTCGAATAGCACGCTGGCTTGATGATATTTCGTGTTCGCATAATCGGGAGACCGCTCCAGTTGGAGCCAGCGGCCTCCCGTTTTTCCTTTGACATTTGAATGAGAATCCCGTTACTTGGAAAATTGCTTCATTCCTCATGAGGATTCGTGGGGTCTGGGACAAGTGCGGCTACAAAGGCTGCGCATATTGGTACGGAGAGGTGGCCGAGCGGCTGAAGGCAGCTGCCTGCTAAGCAGTTGTACCAGAAATGGTACCCAGGGTTCGAATCCCTGCCTCTCCGCTTTTTTGTTGTAGTCAGTGATGTTGGCGGCGATGGGTTCTTGCTGGCGAGAGCCCCTGAAGATTCTCCTTGTTCCAACCGACACTTCGTATATATTATGAAGCTTCGGCTTTGATTTTTTTGGAGGAAGATAAGTCTTATGATGCAGATTTTGCGCGAAAACACGAAAATAATCATCTGGGTTATAGTGATCGCATTTGTTGCCACGATTGTGTTTGCCTGGGGTATGGATTTCAGTGGCAGGAGTGGTCGTGGGGCGGCACAGAACGCCGTCGGGAAGGTCAACGGCAGAGAGATTCCCCTGACATCTTTCAACAGGGCCACCGACCAGATGGTCGAAAATGAGAGAACTAAGAATCCGGAAAAAGAAATTGGCGAATCGGATTACCGGCAAGCGCGTCAACAGATTTGGAACGAATCCGTGGCCAGCCTTATTCAGCAGAGCCAGATCGAGAAAAAGGGAATCAGCCTGACTGATCCGGAGTTGGTAGACTTCATCAAGCGCTATCCGCCGGAAGAGGTACAACAAGCGCAAGATTTCCAGACCAACGGCAAGTTCGATTATCAGAAGTACGTCGCTGCCATGAGTGATCAGCACTACGCTAATATCTGGCCGCAGGTGGAAATGATAATGCGCGGTAAGCTTATGAACTTCAAGCTGCTGGAATATATCGGCAGCATGGTACGCGTCAGCGATGCCGAGATGCAGGACAAGTACTTGCGCGACAACGAACGCATCAAGGTCGATTACGCGTTAGTGCCACTGAGCAGCATTAATGCCAACTCGGTCAGTATCAGCAGGGCGCAGATTGAGGCCTACTACAACAGCCATTTGGATGAGTTCAAGACCCCCGAGCAGGCCCATTATACGGTCATTAAAGCGGTCAAGACTCCTTCGGATGCGGATGATGGCAAAGCGCAGGAAGAAATCAAAGCTATCAAGGCGCAACTCGACCAAGGCGCCGATTTCGCCACGTTAGCACAAGAGAAGACTCAGGATCCATCCGGCAAGAACACCGGCGGTGATCTTGGTTGGTTCTCGCGGGGACAGATGGTAGGGCCTTTTGATTCGACCGCCTTCGCCATGAAGGACAGCACAATCTCGGCGCCGATCAAGACACAGTTCGGTTACCACATCATCTATCGCAAAGGTCACCGCGTTACGGACGGCAAGGAGGAAGTCAACGCCGCTCACATCCTGATCAAGGTATCACCTTCACAGGAGACGATTGACGATCTCAGACAGAGAATACAGTCCTTCCACGACGAAGTGAATGCGGGCAACTATTCGTCGCTACTGGCTCAGTACCGAGTGACCGAGGATACGCAGCGCAAGCTGTCCCGCAACGGTGGCATCGCGGGCGTCGGTCGGGATGCGGATTTGGAGAAGCTCCTTTTCGAATCGAAGTCGAACACATTTTCCGATGTCTATGATCTCACCGATGCCTTCTATGTTTTTCGCGCCGATCGTATAGCTCCTGCGGGTACATCGCCGCTCGACGATGTCGCTTCTCTCATCGAGCGCAATCTGAAGAGCGAAGAACAGAAGAAAATGTCGTATGCCCGCGCCGAGCAGATTTACAACGCCGTCATGGGTGGCGCAACTCTGGCTGATGCCGCCAAATCGCAGGGCCTGACCAGCACTGAGACTTCATTCTTCGCACGTAGCGGCCGGCTTCCGGTCATAGGTCAGGATGCGGCAATTTTCGGCACCGCTTTTAGTCTCTCGCAGGCCAACCGCTATTCCAAACCAGTGATAACACAGGCCGGCGCCACCGTAATTGAGTTCAAAGACAAACTGATAGCCAGTATGGACGGATTTAGCGCGCAGCGGGACACCCTGAGATCACAGGAGATGTTGACGTTGCAGAATACATACTGGGACAAGTGGTTCAGCAGTGTACGCGACGCTTCGAAAATTGAAGACTACCGGAAGGAACACTTCGGCGATCAGTATTAGAATCTACCTAACGTAAGCTCGCTTTCAAGGCAGGTCAGGCGGCCTGCCTTTTGTTTTGCCTCTTGACATGTGGCCCGGAGGTTCTTTCCGCCTGACAGTCTATGGATAATGAAACTCAATTTCAATTCGGCGATTGCGTTCGCGACCGGCAGCGGTGCGATTGGTATCAATGGAGTGCGCTTCCCCCTCGCCGATGGCCTGCAGACGGGCCGAGTCAACTCCTTGAAGCACGAGGTACTTTTTGATAGCCTCGGCACGCTCTTGCGAAGTCTGTAGGTTGGTTGCCGCCGGTCCTTCGTCATCGGTGAAACCGGAAATCGTTGCGGCCACTTCTCCGAACGTTCTCATTAGAGTAGCAATTGAATCGAGAGTACTGCGAACCTCTGCTTTCCTGCTGGTCTCTCCACTGGTGGATATCGTTCTCAAGATGCGCGTGTAGAAAAGCGCCGGAAAATCGGGACATCCATAGTCATCAATGGGAATACGTCGTGGCGTGTCGGGACAACGATCCACCGCGTCTATCACACCATCATGATCGGAATCAAGTGAACAACCACTGGAATCCACTGTGACTTCCGGCGGCGTTTCGGCGCACCGATCCAGATAGTCTGGCACGCCGTCTCCATCGGTATCCAGCGGACAGCCGAATTCGTCCAGAAGACCGCGAGCCTGACGGGGTGTATCGGAACAGGTGTCGATGCCGTCGTAGACACCATCGCCATCAGCATCGTGTGGGCAACCGTCGATATCAACCAGCGCCCCTTCGGGCGTGTCAGGGCACTTGTCAAGCTTGTCATCAACGCCGTCAAGGTCAGCATCGTCCTGCGGTGGGGACTGCCCCGAAGTCACCGACACAAAACCTTCGCCCGCAAAGGACCGTGACTGATCTACAAGAACAGTATCACCTGTCAACCGATCGATTTCGGCTTGATAGATGCGACGTGCATAGGGTGGCGGTTCGAACTTGTCACGACCGTCGAAATCCTTCAACAAACTTCTGGGCTTGCCGCCAAAATTGATTGATAATCCCGCCATGATCCGAAAGAGCGCTCGCGAACGAGTGTTGATTACGGACCGCGCGAAATCGGTATTGACGCCGGTGAAATAGGTCAGATCGGCTTCCACCGCCAGTCCGATTCGGTTGCCGAACAGTTTCTCAAATCCAAAACCGGCTGTGCTCCCGAGTTCCCAAGCCGAGTAATCAACCATCGCATCTGATTTTTCGAGTACGAGCACGGGTTTGCGGTCAGCCCAGTTGGCGATCTTCCAAACCAGCAAATCGGCGGTCAGTACAATGTATGGCGTAATACCCTTGCGTCGGTGTAGGTAGAACTTGGGGCCGAGCGACACGCTTGTGGTCGTCCACATTCGATTTGCGCGCGTTTTGTCGAGTTCAAGAACAGACGCACTTATTGAATCATTGTAGATGATCGAGTATCCGGCAGCAAGGATAACCGCCGTCTGTGGCGAAAGCATGTATTGAATGTGACCGCTGACGACTGGCGCTATCAGCCAGATCTGTGTCGAGTCGTTCAGTGCCGGTTGCGCGCCCCCGACAGAGAAGTGAAGCGAATATGGTCTGTCCTTGATGCCTGCTTGAAGAGGCAAAAAGAGGGCTACCAGATGTAGCGTTGCCAGAGCGATGAACAAGCGTGTTTGCCGCATATCATATATAGATATCGGCCTAAACGATGAAGATCAATACAGCTTCCGGATGCGAACGCCCGTGTAGTAATGGGTCAATATCTGCTGATAAGTGTAGCCGACACGGGCCATTCCGATAGCACCGCACTGACACATACCAACGCCGTGGCCATAACCACAACCGATCACATGTACTTGCTGGACAACGCCATTTTCGTCACGGTCAAGGTTGATTACGAAATTGGTTGAGGGCATGATTCCCGGTCTGTCGTGGCGGCCGAATGCCCATCGTATCTGATCCTTTTGCAGCACTACGCTGCCACGATCCGTGGTGAGTTGGATGGCTTTGATGCGTCCGCCGGTGGTACGGTCCGAAGTGGTCGCTTCAATCAGTCGTTCGCCAATCTTGCCGACGTCACCGTTGGCCGCTTTGATGTAACTGCGGATGTGATCGAGGAATTCGGCTGTCGGATAAAGCTCGTTCCAATCGAAAAATTTCGACCAGCGGCAAAAGTCGCTGTCCGCAACGCCGACCAAATAGGGACGCGCCCCCTTGTCCCAGACTTCTTCAATGTTGTCAGTCCTGCCGCCACAAGTTGAGTGATAGTAGGCGTCAATCAAGTCATTTTCGTAAATGAGGACTTCCCCGCGCGTGGCTTTGGCGGCTCGGTTAGTGATGTCCTGCTCACCGGCAACTCCGGTATACACTTGATCGCCGATATCGTTGATCAGATCGTACTCGCGATCAGGATACTTGTCTTTGGTGATGAAGGCGTAAGTTCGGGCAGCCACGGCTTGCGCTTTAACGGCCTCAAACTCGTCCTCGGTGCAATTGCCGATCTCGGGCTGCAATACGCCGCGCAAGTAATCCTCAATATTGAGCACATTGACAGTGTAGAAAGAATCGCCTTTGAGCGGATGAAATTCAAAGATGCCATGAAACACACGGTCATTAAGGCAAAGCTCTTTCTTGGGGCCGGCAATGATTGTCACCTTGCGAAGACGTTGCTCAAGCAGATTGCCCTTCTGATCAAGAAGATTCAACCCGCCACTAACCGCTTTCACAACGACCGGCGTGGCCGAGTAATAGGCCGACTTCTCGTCGTTTGTATCCCAGGTTCGGACCATAAAACTCCCTTTGTCGCTGATCGTCACGTCGGCATTTCCCTGCAGGATCCGGACACGTATCCAAGGACGTTTTAGTCCATCGTAGCCCTGTTGGCGTAAAGCGTACCCCATGTAAGAACAGGAGAGCGACAGCAGCAGCGTCGAGAGAAAAATGGCAATAGGAAGGCGTCTCATGGCTGCGAGATTTTCCCCAGAACGGACTGTCGAGACGCGCCGGTCACTGCCGGAATGTTGGCGACCTCGGCTTCAATCGTGAGATTTGCCAAATAAGCAAATGCCTCCGCCTCGACATACTCGGGATCAGAGCCGTAGTCTGCTGTAGAGACCACTCGCTGATCACCGAAGCGCTGTTTCAGGCTCGATAGAATGTAATCGTTAAATACTCCGCCGCCACAAACGAGCAACCGGTCGGGTGTTGCGCCGTTGCCCATACTGCTGATGGCATCGGCGATGGTGATCGCCGTCAGTTCACTGACGGTGGCAACAACGCCTTCCTTGTTGACCTGTCCCATGGTTGCGAGCAACTGATGCCGATTTGCGAGTTCGAACACCTCTTTGCGATCGAATGAGGTTGGCAATAAGCGGGTCAGCGTTTCGTCGCGACGCAAGCGCCCCAGCAGATCCGGATCGACTTTGCCCGACAGTGCGATTTTGCCACCAGCGTCATAGGGTTGACCATACAGGACCTGCATGCAACCGTCGATCAGACAATTCCCGGGGCCGGTGTCAGTGGCGGCTATTCGATCCGTGCCGTCAAGCAGCGTAATGTTGGCAATGCCGCCGATGTTGATAATCACCCGCAGACAACCTGGTTCGGCAAAACGACATTGATGATAGATCGGGACCAGCGGCGCGCCGGAGCCACCGAGGGCAATATCGGCGGCGCGGAAGTCGGATACCGTGAAAATGCCAAGCCGCTTGGCGATAACTTCGGCTTCCCCGATCTGCAGCGTCCCACGATGGCGGCTGCCGAGGATCAGACGCGGCTGCGACAAATGCGCAATGGTCTGACCATGAGAGCCAATCAGATCGACGCTCGCTAACGGTAAGCCATTAACGCGGCAAAACGTCTCGATACATTCGGCATAGAAGTGCCCAAGATAGTACGATAGCGCCACCAACTCATAGAGATTGGCGCTACCGACATGGGCGACATCGAGCAATTTGCTGCGCAAAATGTCGGGATACGGAAATGACTGCGAGAGGATGTTCTGTATGTGGCGCTGACGTACCTCAACGTCACATAAGGCGACGTCAAGTCCGTCAGTCGAAGTCCCCGACATCAGGCCGATCGTACGGCGAGTGGATTTATCTATTAGGGCGCTGAGCCGGGTCAGGGTTTTCTCCTTGTGCCTTCATTCGTTCCAGTTTGAACCGCTGGATGCGATCACTGCTCTCCTCAAGCCGCTGCGCCAGCGCTGGATCGGACGCCGCCGCCTGCGTGATTTCCTCAGTCACAAGGATGATATTATCCGAAAGATTGCCGTAAATCAAGAGATCACTTCCCGCGAGAACTGCTTTGATGCCAGCCTCTGCAGCCGAGACACCTTCCAGTGCCCCCGCCATCAGCAGATCATCTGTGATTACCAACCCGGCAAAGCCAAGGTATTCCCGTAGTTCCTGCCGCACAAAAACACTGCTGAAAGTGGCAATCGCTTTGGCATCTATCTGCGGCGCCAGCAGGTGTGTCACCATGATCATGTCAACTTGCGCGTCGATAGCAGCCCGAAAAGGAATGTAGTCGCGCTGCCGAAAATCGGCGAGTGATTGGTCCGATCTCGAGACCACGTGGTGGGGATCACCGTAGGCTGACGCCAGACCGGGAAAATGCTTGGCACAGGAAAGCACGCCTTGGTCGCGCAGGCATTTGATCTGCAGCCTGACCATATCTGCCATCTCTTCCGGATCGCTCGAATAGCTGCGTGAATGAATGACATGAACAGGATCATCAGGCGCAAGGTCACAGACCGGAATCAGGTTTAGATTGACACCGGCTTTGTGCAAATGCTCGGCTGTTCGCGCAGTGGTGGTCAACAGACCCTCAGCATCGCGTCGCAGCCCGTAATAGCGCGGTGATGGATAGGCTGGGAAGTCACC
>CAIYYT010000044.1 GCA_903930455.1 uncultured bacterium
AAGCTCATCAACCAAAAGCTCGAGCAATGGGATATCGCAGGATTCACACGGCTCTCGCAAACCTACAACCAACTCACGCCAGACAACCAACGACTACTCAAAGAAGCTATTCAAGTCGAGCGACAAAGCATCATGGCCAACAAAGCCATACAGCTCATCGAAAAGCGCATAGATCAATACCACCAAGAATTCCAACGAAACCTAAACTTGGCGCTCAACGAATTGGGACACAGCAACGCGAAACAAGCCATAGCCTACCTAATCCAAGCACAAAGACTGCAAGACGAATCACAAAACCTGCTCGACAAACTCAGAAACGTCCAAGAGCAGCTACTACGCCTCACACGCGGCGAAGTCGAAATCATGAACAAACTTACGAAATGACGCTCGAATACAAGCTCAACCAGCAATATCGAAGCCAGGGAGAACGACAAGTAGCGCAACTCCTCAACCAGCTACGCTTACCGTTTCAGTACGAACCCGACATATATTTGAAGGAGGGGCAGAAGCGATACATCTGGCACCCAGATTTTTACTTGCCAGAATATCGCACAATAGTCGAATACTTGGGAGTCGCCGGAAACCAAACCTACGATGAGATGGCCGACAGAAAACAAAAGGTCTACGCAGCCAACAACTACCACTTCATCGGCTTGCGTCCCGCAGACATGACCAAGGACTACCAAACTCACATCGTAAAATCCATCGACAACCACCTGTACGGCAACCTACAACGCTACCGCCAAACGACAAGCAGCTACCGCCACAAATAAACCAGCCAGAACTAATTCTCTCGAAGGGGGCGCTAAAGCTTTAGCTAACAGATTCGCTCCATTGCGAACTGTTCAGTAAAGCTTTCCCCCAAACTTGGGGTTCGGCCCCCACTTCTCGAAATAAATCCATCCAAGCCAGAAGCACCAATCTTCCCAATAGCCCCGCTGTTTATTTTCGTTCCAGCCCAGGCAAGAACGAAAAACAGCGCGGAGCCCTCAAAAAGGAAACTCCGAGGAGGAAAAGGCCAAAATGGAAACAGAACAAAGAATCAGAATCCACCAACTGATCGAGTACATCAAACAAGACCCCGAATTCCCATTCGACATCCACGACGAACTCGAAGACATCCTCGCCCATTATGGGATCAGTCTCAGCCTTGCAGGAGAAGAGGGAGCAGCATTCGCCGCTGAAGTGAAAGAGATTGCCCAAGAGGCTCAGACTCGCGAAATCACGGCCCAGGTACTTGGAGAAATCGACACAGATAACCAGAGTTGATAGAAGGAAGTGGCACTGGTGCTGCTTCGCGGCGCTTGACATGTAACAACTTTTGAATCAAATTGGCAGCGTGGTGTGGCGAAAGCATAAGCGCCGGAGAATCGCAATTTATGGCAGACAGCTGTTATCAGTGCACATCCAGGTCAACTATAGAACTCATTCGACTGGTCGTCTTTGCTTCGGACCGAAATGCGCTGGCCGAATTGCTTGATGCAAGAAGACCGTTCTTTCATGGCGGAAAGCACATTAGGCTTTCCGAATTCCTCTGGCAACTCCGTGAAGGCGAGCTGGGGCGGCGAGGTTCCAAAAAGACAATTGATGAGGTCACCGAAAACACATATGACTTGACCCTGTCAAAGTTCAGTGATCTCCCATTGACGAAGTTGGATTCTGAAATTCAGAGCGAAAGTACCGAGAAACTGAAACAGAAACAGACAGACTGCCGCAATTACTATAGAGTTGTCTTGGATAAGATGGGGCAATGGCGAACAGAAAACCCAACGGCAACAAGCTTAGATGAGGAACAGGCAGTGAGCGAGTTGATGCAGCGCCTTGTGGTGACGCATTTCTATTTGTCTAGACTTGAGGAAATGCGCAAGACGAGGCCATTCGCGACGAGATACGCCTGGAAAGTAAGTGGCAGTACCATCAGCCTGTGGTATCCCACAGAGATGCCGGTTAAGGTTTTCCGCGAATGGCTCGAGCATCAAGCCCCGAACGCTGCGCATGACCCCAATCAGTTGCGGAGCCGACTTCAATCAGAGATCGATTCATACCTGTTCCGCAATCGATTTATCTCTATTGATGAATTGGCTGACAAGGAAGACGTTTCCGGAAACAGCGGCATCGGCCATGACCCAATGATGGGTGCGTTTCCATCGTTGCTTGCACGTGTCGTCGCGCTTGAGAAGGTCAACCATATCGATGAGCTGCGGCCTGCCATCAAGAGCTTGGGCAAGAAGACGCTTGAACAGTTGATACTACGCATATTCGGTGATTTGGTGGATGAAAGGTTTGAAGATGGTGTCATCGCCAATGATTTTGGGTTGAGCAAAGCGACTTTCAGCCGTTTCGCCGGCAGTCATTGGCGGGAGAAATTGACAGGGGAAGAAGGGGACGCCATTCCGGATCTGTGGCGGAACACGGCCAAGGTCGTTGCAACTGACCCAATTTTCCTGGAAGCAGCACAAGAGGCTCACGTCTCTTCCGTTATCCAGCGGATGCTGGATTCAGATGCTGGGAGGGAACGCCGATGAGTGACAATCCTAACCAGAACCTCTATTTCCTCCGACTTCTCCAGAAAGCCCTGCAAGCCCAAGACCCGCGAACGGCGCTTTTGGAGATATTCGAGACCATTCGCCGATTGGGAGAGACGCCGGAGTACAGCGAGGGCTTCGCTAACTTCCAACTTTTCATGAAGGCGGCTGAGACCACGCTGGAAAGGGACTCGGGAGCTCTGGATGAAGTCAACAGCTATCTCGATGCTTTGCGAGGCGAGATCGCTGAAATGGCCAAGTCTGAACCGCTTACCATTGACATCACTAGAGATGACAATATCATCGGCAGCTTCCCTTGCCGGATCGACGCTGAGCCACTCATGATTAGCCGGGTCACCCCGGGTGAATATCAAATTACTCTTTCCAACGGCCGCCTGCTCTGGTCCAGACACCTTGCAGCGAGCGAATTGCGGTGGGCTAGTGTCTTTCCGCAATCCGAATATCCGGCAGCAGCAATGACCGAACCTGCTCAGGCGAAAGCTTCTCTTGAGGAGTCTCTGCTTGCCGGCAGCCTACTCATTGAGGTCTTTCCCGGAATCGAATACGGCAGCATGCGAATCAGCCATCACCCAGCAAACCGGCAATCAAAAGCAACATGAACTCGAAATCAGCAGTAGTTGGCCAAGCCAAGTTTGGTCTGGTAGTTGCCCCGAAACAGGGTGCCATAACCAGCATCCACGTCCGCCAAAAAGAAAACAGCTCAGGCCAAAGAATCGCGGTTATCGGCGAAGTGCAAGTCGATCAGGCCTCGGTTGACCACATACGAGACGTCATTATTGCTGTCGTTGACCGAATCTGTCAGCCTCTCGGAATCAATCCCATCGACTATGAAGCGTGCGTAAAGGGAATCAGCGCCACGGCCCTGCACGGCCTCGACCTTTCGGTATCTGGTTACTCACTTGACCTCGCACTCCTCATGGCTGCGCTATCATCAACGCTGCAGTTCCCGATACCGGAAGACACAGTCTTTACTGGTCAGGTCGCCACAGTCGATGGACACTTCCTGCCAGTGGAAGGCGTACCTGAGAAGCTGAATGCCGCTGCAGCCGATCCTTCAGTAACGCGATTCATTTTCGCCGCCGTCGACACGGACGAATCCGCAAAGCAGCTATCACCAGAAGAAACCGACAGAGTCAGAAAAGCCGTAATCGAGCACAAGGACCAACTTGACATCAAAGCTGTTCATGACCTGTTTGAGCTTTTTCCGCTTGTGGCCAGTGAGGAAGAGGTCTGCTTGGCTTCGCTGAGATCGGGCTATTTCAGCGGCATAAGCTACAATCCTACAACCGCAAGTCCCGTTGACAAAACCCTGAGGCATCTCGTCCAAGGAAATGACGTCCGCTTCTGGACTGCCGTTGAAGGTCACCTATTGCAGAGCAACTTCAAGAGGGCAAAAGAGTTGCTTCGCGTCTTCGTGGAGTACTACGCTGGCAGACAGGCATACCCCTCCAGATTTGGTGACCGGCTTTCGCAGTTGGTGGCGTCGATACCGCCATACACGAGGAGGAAGACCGGACTGTGGCCCCTGGTCGAGATGAAAAATTGCCTAAACCTATCGCAGCTAGCCTCTGAATCGGATCACCCTGATGTAAGAGCTCTTTATCGGGCTTCCTTTGGGGAAACCGGGCGACCATCGCCAGTAGTTGAGCCGAAGCGGCCTTCCAAGGATTCAAAGACAGCGACGGGCGGCTTGCTCCAGCATTTGCTCGAGGAGCTTTCGGCAGAAAATATCGCCCGGAATGTACTTCGGCCAATTGATGCCGCCCGCGGCGGCTACGCTTCCGACCGGGTGACGGTAGAAAGCTTTGAGGAATTTCTGGAATGCGTGACGGCATTCTATGCGCATATTCTCCGCCACCGCGGGCTGCTGTCAGGGATTGATGATTACAACCAAGTCGGACCGGACGCGTTAGAACTCCTCAGACGCTCTTTTTCTAACGCCGGCGAAGAAAAGGGCGCCTACGTCGAGGCTGTTGATGGCATTCGAGGTGGACTCCGCTACGTCTTTGACGAGATGACCCGCCACCTTATGGAGGAGGAGCGTCGCAAATACGTTACTATGGTTCTTAAGTCAGCTATTGATCCCCTTGACCTTGAGGTCAAAACCGCGCTGATCGGATCGCTGATGGATCACCTCGGGACGTCTTTGCCGATGGAAATTCGAAGTCAGCCGCCCGAACGGTTCGCCAATGATTATGAAGTGATCATTGAGGCCTATGTTCAATCACTTGACAAGCTGATAGGAACCCTTAAGATACTGTAACCGAAAGTCAGGGAGAAGAATGGGATCACTGTCCTCGATAATGGAACAACTTGACGAACGCTACATCGCCAGAAACATCGGCGTGCCTCACGACCAAGCACGGGCCTCCTATCGGTTGGCGACGAACACTATTTCCGACATTGACAGATTCAGGAAGATCATCGGCGATTACTACAACTACCATTTTTCGAGCTGCGTTGCTCATGGAGGTTCCCTGTCGCCGGCGGAAGCTCAAGGCAAAGCCAAAGAGATCATCGAGAATGACTACCGTGGCCGCGACAGCGATTTCGTCGGTGCCTTCAATGACGCTCATGACGGAACCAATGGCGGTTTGCGCGTCATACTCGACCGGATTGCCGAGCAGATGAAAACAGAAGCAATCGAGCGACACATAGGCAAGGTATTTGATGACGAAGTGAAGCCGAATTCCTGGGAAGACAAAGTCGATATCATCCGCCAGCTTATCGGCCGTTTCGGTCAAGATATCTCGCCCCACATCGACACATCCCATCCGGAACGGTATGCCAGCAACTACTCTGAGCTTATCCGTGCCTTCATTGACTTTATCAAGAAGACTTCATCGCGCTTCAGGCGAATGTAGCCAACGATTCCGAGCTGTTTTCTCCGTCACTCCAGCGAGCTATCTACTTATTCCTTGCCGTATTCGGTGTAACCGCTGAAACAGACCCCACCTGTGATCCGCTATTACCAACAGGAAGACTCGCTTGGTGAGGAATATCTGCAGTGTCTGTCGAAAAAGCTTTAGTCGCCAGGGCACAATCACAGGTCATCGCCGCCAAAGCTCGAATGGCGATCGAGACTGAAGCGATCAAGGGATGCTCACCCATAATTCTGCCCCGGCTGGTCTCGCTCGAGCCGCCATTTTCACCTTTCGCAATCGGTATGACAGGAGGCCTATCTGTGCTGCCAGTCGCCGAGCAGCCACAGTCTGCCTCGACAATCACCAAGCTGCCTGAATTCGGCCGGTCGCGGGTTTGGATCCCGCCGAGCCTTCAGTAACGCGATTCATTTTCGCCGCCGTCGACACGGACTAATCCGCAAAGCAGCTATCACCAGAAGAAACCGACAGAGTCAGAAAAGCTGTAATCGAGCACAAGGACCAACTTGACATCAAAGCTGTTCATGACCTGTTTGAGTTTTTGCCGCTTGTGGTCATGGACGAGGAGGCCTGTTTGGCTTCGCTGAGGTCCGGCTATTTCAGCGGCATAAGTGACACTCCTCCAACCGGTAGTCTCGCTGACAAAACCCTGGTGCATCTCGTCCAAGGGAATGACCTCCGCTTCTGGACTGCCGTTGAAGGCCACCTACTAAAGAGCAACTTCAAGAGGGCAAAAGAGTTGCTTCATGTCTTCGTGGAGCACTACACCGGCAAACGGGCATACCCCTTGACCGGCTTTCACAGTTGATACCACCACATACGAGAAGGAAACGCGGCCTATTTCCCCTGCTCGAGATGAAAAATTGCCTGAACCTGTCGCAGCTAGTCTCTGAATCGGATTACCATGATGTGAGAGCTCTTTATGGGGCTTCCTTTGGGGAAATGGGGCGACCAGCGTCAAGAGTTAAGCCGGATGCCCCCTCTGAGAGTTCTGAGTCAGCAACAAGCGCTTTGCTCCATCACTTGGTCGATGAACTTTCGGCAGAGAATATCGCCCGAAATGTGCTCTTGCCGATTGATGCCGCCCGTGCCGGCTATGTCTCTGACAGGGTGACGGTAGAAAGCTTTGAGGAGTTTCTGGAATGCGTGACGGCATTCTATGCGCATATTCTCCGCCACCGCGGGCTTTTGTCAGGGATTGATGATTACAACCAAGTCGGACCGGACGCGTTGGAACTTCTCCGGCGCTCTTTTTCTAGCGCTGGCGAAGATAAAGGTGCTTACGCCGAGGCTGTCGATGGCACTCGAGGTGGACTTCGCTACATCTATGACGAAATGACGCGCACACCTAAAGAGGATGAACGCCGAAAATACAACAGAATGGTTCTCAAAACCGCCATCGACCCCTTGGACTTCCCAACCAAAACCAGCCTGATCAAGTCGCTAATGGAACACCTCGGACCAGCACTCCCGGCAGAGATTCGAGACCAACCGCCGGAACGCTATGCCTCGGATTACGAACTAATAATTGAAGCGTTTGCACAATCACTTGACCGGCTTATCGCGATCATTAGATTATTGTAGTCGTATTTGAGGATCATATATGGGATCTCTTTCATCAATACTCGAGCAACTTGACGAGAGATACATTGCTAGGTTGATCGGCATCCCGCATGATGAAACCAGAATGAAATACGCTCCACCTCTATTTGGCATTTCCGGTATAGATGAATTTACAAGAGTAATCGGAGAATATTACAATTACCATTTCGTTACTTGTATCTCCCATGGCGGCTATCTAACAGCTTCTGAGTCGGAGGGAAGAGCTAAGGACATTCTTGATCGCGAGTATCGACAGCAACGCGGAGGATTTGTTGGCGCATTTAACGATGCCCGTTTCGGGACAAATGGTGGATTGCGCGCAATCCTAGATATCATAGCGGACAGTTTGAAGGCGGAGTCTATCACAAGACATATGCGAAAGGTTTTCGACGATGAAGTTAAACCTAATTCTTGGCAAGACAAGGTTGACATCGTTAGACAGTTCATGTCTCGTTGCGGACCGGATGTCCTGAGGTACTTAGACATCGCGAATCCCGAGAGATATGCGGCGGACTATGATGACCTCATTCGGGCATATATTGATGGGCTTCGAAGAACGTCGTCTTTGTTTCTGAGAATCTGAAGGAGGATAGGATGACGGCTCTTGCAGACCTCTTGATTAAGCTTGACCCGGCCGAAGTCATCGACGGTCCGGAGCAGCGAGCCGACTTCGCGCTAAATACTTACCCCCTCGCCAACGCACCCATTGATAGTTGTCAGGATTTCCTGCATTTCATGACTCTTTTCAATAAAAATGTTAAGTCATGCGTGAACGACTTCTGGCCATATTATGATTATGCGTGGATGCACCGCGAAGTTGTCGAGCTCTTTGAATCTCTCTTTGGTCAGGACGGGGCATCGCACGCGCATATCATAGCCCAATCGGGAATAGACGGAGGATTATACGGTCTGATGAAACAGATTGCTAAGCATGCCGTCAGTGATTATCGGCGCAGAGTGATAGATTATGCCGTGGATGACTTCCTTACCGGACTCAATTGCGAGAAAACAATGGAGGCGTTCCATGAGTACTTGGATAGATATAGAGATTATATACCGCCAGAATTGATTGAGAATAATGGCTGGGGGATCAAGACTCAATTTGAACAACTGCTCAGGAAACATCCATACATGATCCGAAATCTGTCTATACGAATCTGATTCTACAGACGCATTCAAGCTGAATTCTTGGTCCACCAGAAGTACCGTCCGTCAAGACTCCAGGAACGATTCTGCGCACACGGACGAATCACTTTCGACCACTCTATAGGTCGCCTATCTGAAACAGACACTCCGTCTGCTCCGCTATCTACAACGGGGAGGCCAATGAGCGAGAGGACTATCCGCTGTGTCAGTAGAACGAGCACTCATTGCCCGAGCACAATCACAGGTCATCGCCTCAAGAGCCCGCGCGGCGATCGAGACCGAGGCGGTGAAAGGTTGTTCACCGGTCATTTCCTCCCGGCCAATCCCGCTTGAGCCGCCTTTTTTGCCATTCGTAGTCGGTACGGCAGGGGGTCTATCTGTCTTGCCGGTCGCCGAACAACCGCTGTCTGCTGCGATAATTACCCAGCTGCCCGAACTCAAACGGATGAGAGTTTGGATATCGCCGGATCACAAGTTCAGCTGGACCAAGGCAGAGCTCTTTCTGAAGATGCTCAAAGGATGCCGATCCAGAGTGGCTTTTGAGATTGCCGGCAATTGCGAGAGCATTCAGATGGGCTTCCTGTTGGCGCAGGATGATGCAGCGCTTCTGGACACGGCATTCCGTAGCCAGTTTGAGTCGTGCGAACTAACCTCCAGCGAAGAAAGTCCATTTGACCGTTACAAAGAAGCTGACTGGAACAAAGCACTCCTCAGTGACTTCTACCCCTCGCCACCATATTCACACCTGCTGACTCAGCCCGATGAACTCAAGATCTCTCCATTGGACGCCGTATTTGTTGCGCTCGCCCGTGTGCCAAGCGATGCCGTGGGCTGCTATCAGATATTGCTTCAGGCAACAGCTGCTGACAACGACTGGCATCAGAATGTCAACGCGCTGCTCGACTTGGAGTACAATATTAAACTACTTTCAGGCCTGACGCTTCCGTCTCGAACACCGGCCCAATCGCCTTCCGGGGAACTCAAGGGCATGGCTTTCGACTCCGAGAGAAAAGCTCACAACGACAAGCCGTTCTTTGCCTGCGCCATGAGAATAGGGGTGGTCAGCGCCGGTGAAGCGAGCCGAGAACATCTCCACCGGTTGATTGGAGTGGCCAATCTCTTCCAACACGGCGGACGCCCCCTACAAGCCGTTACACAGGATGACTACCGAGAAGTCATTAGCGCTGATGCCATCCGATCAATGTTTGTTAATGGCCTGGCCCACAGGCACGGATTCATCTTGAACTCTTCCGAACTCTGTGGGCTTGCTCACTTACCGCCGGCAGAGTTGCTTGGCCGTCACACGTCCGTCGCCATGCTGGAGACACTGCCAGTAACAGAAGAAAGCCTGCTTGTCGGCACCCCGATCGGCACCTCTGAATTCGCCGGCACGGAGCAGACGGTGTGCATTCCGCACGAAATCAGATCTCGCAGCACGCATCTCATCGCCAGACCCGGCATGGGGAAGTCAACCCTCCAAGAGCACATGGTACTCAGCGACATCCAGACTGGGGCCGGAGTCGCCGTCCTTGACCCTCACGGTGACTTGGTACGCCGCCTTTTGCAACTCATCCCGCAAGAGCACGCAGATCGCGTGATCTACTTCTTCCCTGGAGATCGTTCATGGGTTCCCCTCTGGAATCCACTCCAAGCCGTTCCCAATCAGGACATCAGCCGTACAGCCGACGACATCGTCTCCGCCATCAAGTCAATCGTCCAAGGCTGGGGAGACCGGCTCGAAAACCTACTTCGACACGCAATCTATGCATTATTGAGAGTTCCCGGTTCATCCTTCCTTGACGTCGCAAACCTGCTACGCAAAGGCTCAAAGGAAAGCAAAACCCTCATCATCGAGATCGAAAAGGTGCTCGACAACGAAATCACCCGCAACTTCTGGCAAAACGACTTCGCCAAATACAACAACCAGGACTTAACTCCGCCGCAGCACAAACTCAGCAAGCTGCTGATGTCCGGCACAGTGGCGCTGATGCTCTCCCAGCCGGAAAACCGCATCAACTTCCGCGAAATCATGGACACCGGCAAGATACTCCTCATCGATCTCGCCGAACTCGGATCAGATATACGCGAACTCCTCGGAAGTTTCATCCTCTCCTTACTCCACATCAGTGCACTCAGCCGCAGCGACACTCCGATTGAACAACGCAAGCCCTTTCACATTTTCTGTGACGAAGCCCACCGCTTTCTGAACGCCTCCTTTGAAGACTTGATCGCCGAAAACCGCAAATTCGCCGTCAGCCTAACGCTCGCCCACCAATACCTCGAACAGTTCAACAAAGCAACACGCGACGCCATCCTCACCGCAGGATCAACGGTAGTATTTAACGTCGACTTGAACGACGCCCACTACCTGGTCAAAGATCTGCGCAATCTGGTCGAACCCGACGACATTGCCAATTTTGGTATCGGCGAAGCAGTAGCTCGCATCGGCACCGACATCGTTAAAATCAAGACCAAAGACAAACTGCCGGTACCGGCACTAAATTACCGGCAACAAATCATCGATCACTCGCACCAACACTACTACAAACCGATCCAGACGGTCAAAGATCAGATCGCCAACCGCGGCCACGCCATTACTTCTGTGGATACTTCTTTAATGGGTGAGACTTCAAGTGAAAAGCAGCCGACGGGAGAAGAGCAGTTCTACTATGAAGAATTCGAATGAAGCAATGCAATCCCAACAGATCAAGGACATCATCGACAAGGTACTTACCGTATCCGCGGTTGAGGAAATGTCCCAAATCTGGGATGCCGCCATCGGTAGTTATGCCTTCCCACAAGCCGATATCGGCTCGTTTGCCGAGTTCAACGAATGTCTGACTGAATTCGTGATGCATATGCCCGGGTACAGCAGAGAAGTCTCGTCCGGTCGCACAAGTGCCGACTCGCTTGCAGAGGCAATTAGCCTTCTCGAACGACACTACGACAACAACGGCGCTACCGGCTACGACGCGGCCTACCTCGACGCCATCGACACCTTTGGTGCCGGAATTACAGCCGTGTTGACGCAGCTCGGAGAGGCCATGAAGCAACAGAAACTCATCCGGCTGATCGAATGGCACACCGCCAATCTCATTAATCCCACCGATTGGCAGCTGCAAAAGCAGATAGTTACCCACTTGATCAAACTCCTCGGAGACTCCCTACCTGAAGTGATTCGCAACTCCGACCCGTCTCGCTTTACCAACACATATCGAGACTTGATAGCGCTACTCCAGAGCGCCGGCCAAGTCTAAAAGCAAACACAACAAAGCGAGTGGCTCAGTGCTCCGATCTGAAACCGAAGCACCAAGCCATCCGCTTGAATGTCAGTAGGGAGGAAATGGAACAAATGACAACAACACCGAGCCAAGATATCATCAACCTGTTTCGCCAACGGTTTGTCCAACGCGAAGACTGCTACCCGCTACAAATCGCCGGCAACGGTGGCTACACCGTCATCCGAGAGCCACTAGCCGACGCCATCATAGCAGACCACCTGCAAGGCAACAAGACCATCGGCCTTTACTCCTCACCAGACAGCACGACTAAATGGCTTTGCATCGACATCGACACCATGGAGGAATCCGAACTTCGCAGAGTACAGAAGCGCGTCAGCCAGTTAAGCATTCCGTTCTTGACCGAATTCTCCGGAAAAAAAGGCTACCACATCTGGATCTTCTTCGACAAACCCTACCCAAACCGCATCGCCAGAGCACTGGGGCAGGAAATCAGTCCAAGCCACGAAATCTTCCCCAAACAAGACCACATCGAACCAGGCAAACTCGGAAACCTGGTCAAAGCCCCACTCGGAACACACCAAGTCACCGGCAACTGGTGCCACTTCCTTGACGAGAATCTGAAACCGGAAACAAACCAGTACGCAGTCTTGGCGGAAGTAACGAAGATTGATCCCTCACAAGTTCTCCAACAAAGGCTACCCGAAACTTGGGTGAAAACCCGGCAAGAACATTCCAGTTCCGTCTCGCTGCAAAGCTCTCAACAAAGCGTCATCGTACCGGTGATCAAAGACTGCGTCCGGCATGCTATCTTTTGCGGAGCTGGCCAAGGTGAAAGAAACCAAATTGGACACATCATCGCCTGCGAGCTAAGGAGACTCGGAATCAAAGCCAGCCAAGCAAAGATCGTTCTATCATCCGTATGGAATCCCCAAAACAATCCACCTCTGAGCGAAGCAGAAATCGAAATCCTTCTGGGTTCAGCCTTCGGCCAAGAGGAGTATTCATACGGCTGCAAACCGGACGGCGCTCTAAGACAGCAATTGACATGTGTTGGATACGGTGCCTGTAGGTATTTGTGCTCATATCGAAGGCTGTCAGAAGAAAATGCTGTTCAAAAGAGTGATCAACCGTCATGAAAGACCAGACCGGAAGCCGGCAGACGACGCAGGGACCTAAGTCTCAGACGACTCCCAGGGGTCAATTCCTCAACAAGAAACAACTCGCCGCACTTTTAGGCCTCAGCATCTTCACAATCGACTCCTGGGTGTCTCAAAGAAGAGAAATTCCCTTTGTGAAAATGGGAAAAAGAGTTAAATTCGCGACAGAAGATGTGATGGAGTGGATTGAAAAAAACAAACAGTATCCGATTCCATGATATGGCGATTTTCAAGAGAAACAAGACCTACTACATTCAGTACTATTCGCAGGGAAGACGGTATCGCGAAGCTATTGGAACAAACCACGAGCTCGCAAGAAGAGTCTTGGCCAAGAGACAGGGAGAAATTGCGGAAGGCAAGTTTCTTGAGATTAGGCGGCCGGCGGTCAAGTTTGATCGTTTGTGTGAGATATACCTTGAGTGGTCACGTGGAAACAAGAAATCTTGGCAATCGGATCAAACAATTATTAATAGATTGACCAAGGTTTTTTCGGGGAAGAAACTTGGCGAGATAACGGTTCTCGATGTGGAACGGTACAAAGCTCTTCGTATCGAGACTGTTTCTCCTGCTACGACCAACCGCGAGGTAGCTCTGCTCAAACATATGTTCAATAAAGCCGTTACCTGGAACATGTCAAAAGACAATCCAATTATGCTTGTGAAATTGTTCAGAGAGAACAATGCCAGAATCCGCTATCTGACACTTTCGGAAATCAAGAGTCTCTTAGACGAATGTGCGGACCACATCAAGCCAATAGTGGAGTTTGCCTTGAATACGGGAATGAGGTACGGCGAGATTCGTAGTCTGCGCTGGGAGCATGTTGATTTGCGGAATCGGCTGATCTACATCGTTGAGACAAAAAACGGCGGCAGGCGAGAGGTTCCAATGACTGATTGCATATTTCACTATTTGGGTGAACATCAGAGAGCTTCCGGACGCGTTTTCGACGAAGTATGTGGTAAACCAGTCGGCAAAATAAGAACGGCTTACGAAAACGCGGTGAGGAGAGCTGGCATCAGCGACTTCACTTTCCATGATTTACGGCACACATTCGCCAGTCACCTGGTGATGGCCGGAGTCGACTTATATATGGTAGGGCAATTGCTTGGGCATAAATCTCCGGAAATGACGGCTCGCTATTCTCATTTGAGCCCCGAACGAAAGCGCGAAGCGATATCGTTGCTCCAGATTCCCGTGAGCGACGTAGGAAAACATGGACAAGCTGCACAGCCCCAAAATAGCCCCAAGCGGAACATTTCTCGAATTTCAAAAAACGGTCGCGTGACTAACTCGTTATCGCATAGTGTATTGCATAGTTTGCCCTCGTAGCTCAGATGGATAGAGCAAGGGTTTCCTAAACTTCCGCCTTGGACTCATATGATCTCCTAACCTGCCGTCAACTAATGGAGTAGCGAGATTGGCAGACGCAAGGGATTTCAAATCATATTCTTGCCAAGATCGTAACTCAATGACCTACAACGCAAGTCGCTAGTTTATAGCTGCTTAGCGCACATTGATGCACATATTACTTCCTGCCATCTTGTACGATTACGGCTGGGTCATGGCCACTTCTTGGACACCTTGACACCCCTGTGTAGGTAGTCATATCTATGTTCACGTGATGGCCGGTTCCGGGAAGGTGGTGTGCTTTGAATTCAGCCTCTTCCTTGCGCGAGGCGCGTGAACAGATCAAGCGAGTTAACGCGGATCTGTATAGGGGTGTTAGATGAATTCCGCATCGCCGGGCTCAACATTCAGAAACAAGGCCCCCAACTGACCTTCGAATCACTAGCATTTTCAGTATCACAGACAGGGGACCATGCCGGGCATAAGGGGCAATAGCCGCGTCGACTTGGGAGAATCAGTCAGTCTGGTATTGTTCTGCTCCGTGTTACTATCTGCCTCGTTAGCATTTGCAACAAGAAAGCACACTTGAAGTACGGTGCATGACGCGTATTGCGAAAAGAGGTCGCTCAAGCGCATGCCCTCATGATTGAGGAGGCAATGTCATCCAGTGGAAGGACCTTGGCGACGCCCCCCAGCTTGATTGCCTCGTTCGGCATTCCGAAAACGACACAGCTATTTTCATCCTGAGCAATGGTATACGCCCCGGCATCTTTCAACTCCAGCATGCCTTGTGCGCCGTCATCCCCCATTCCCGTCATAATAACTCCGAGCGCGTTTTTTCCGGCATATCGCGCTGCTGATCGAAACAGAACATCCACCGAAGGTCGATGCCGCGACACAAGAGGCCCCTCTTTGACTTCGATGAAATAGCGCGCACCGCTTCGCTTAAGGAGAGTGTGATAATTTCCGGGTGCAATGATGGCGCGCCCAGGCATCACGGTATCATTGTTTGCACCTTCTTTCACCGAGACTCGGCAAATGTCATCGAGTCGCTTCGCAAAGGAGGCAGTGAAGTGCTCGGGCATGTGTTGCACGATCACTATCCCCGGCGTGTCTGCCGGAAGAGATTGTAAGAACACTCTTACGGCCTCAGTGCCACCAGTGGACGCCCCGACGACGACCACTTTCTCGGTCGTTTCAGCCATGGCCCGAGATGACGGTTTGGCCAGCATTGCATCAGCAGTTAACTTTGGTTGTACATGCCGGATCCTAACAAGCTTTTCCAAGCGTACTTGGGACGCACCAATTACCGCATCGCAAATTCTTATTCTGGATTCCTCCAGAAACTGCTTGGTCCCAAGACGTGGTTTCTCAATGATGTCGACTGCACCATACTCCATCGCCTTCAGAGCTGTGTCAGAACCCGCCTTGGCGAGACTCGAGCAGATGACCACCGGAATCGGATGTTGGCTCATGAGTTTCTCCAGGAAAGTGATGCCATCCATGCGCGGCATCTCCACATCGAGAGTGATAACATCCGGCACCTGTTCCTGGATTTTCTCGGCCGCAATCAGGGGATCTGCTGCGACAGCCATAATCTCGATATTGGGATGCGACGACAGTAGCTCGCATAATGTCTGTCTCACGACTGCCGAATCATCGACAACTAACACCTGTATCTTCTTGCTCATGAACTACTCCCGTGTTTTCCGATAAATACTGGCTGACTCGTAAGTCATTTGTAAAGGTATGTGCATCAGGCTTTCCGCGTGTCCCATGAACAGGTAGCCGCCGGGAATCAAGCGGTCATAGAGAGAACACACGATCCGCTCCTGCGTAGGCCTGTCAAAGTAGATGATAACATTACGGCAAAAAATCACATCCATCTCGTCTTTCAGTTTGGCAACCCCGCTCATTAGGTTGAGTCTGCGGAAAGCTATACGATCGCGAATCTCCGGAGTCATTCTGACCGATTCAGAATCGGCAAAGCGGCTTTTGAGCAGGTACTTCATTCTGAGCTTCATCGGGATTGGCTCAATTTGCTCATTCCGGAACACGCCCATTTTCGCAGTCTCCAGAACCTTGCTTGAGAGATCAGTAGCCAAAATGCCCCAATCGAACCTCGGAAGAGTGCTGGCAAACTCCGAAATAACCATGGCGAGCGTATAGGGCTCCTCTCCGGTTGAACAGGCGGCACTCCACACGTTGAGTTTGCGGGTCGTTCCGGCTCCGTTCATTCGGATGAGTTCCGGCAGTGCCGAGTTGACCAGGAATGTGAAGTGCAATGGCTCCCGAAAGAAATTGGTTGTGTTGGTCGTGATGGCGTCGATCATGGCTGCGAGTTCCTGCTCTCTTCCACTGGAACTGAAGAGGAAGTCGCAGTAGTCAGAACAGGTGGGGAATCCGAGTGCACGCACCCGTTTTCTTAGTCGTCCTTCGAGAAGCGCTTTTTTGCCAAACACAATGTTGATGCCACATTGTTCCTTGATCAGTGCCGCGACTCGCCGGAAGTCATCATCGCAAAGCGTCTCAGGTACTCTATCAACAACAGTTGCCATTAGAACTTGCCTTCTATCCTATAGGAAAAGCTTCGACTATGCCAGGAAAACCTTGGAATAAGCAGGTTGGTTTGGTCGCCAAGATGGACATTAGACGTTCTCATCGTATCATCGGTCGAAAAGGGGCCGCCGCTATACGCGGCGACCCCTCATGTTGTCAAACGTACGATCGAAGGCATCCTGCCATCATGTCGTGGCTGGCGCCTCCTCTGATGCTGTCGCTTTCGATGCCAGACGCGAACGCTCCAGCTGGGTGAGTTCGTTAAGTGAAAATACCATGTCGATGTCCAGAATGATTATCAGCTGGTCATTGCGCTTGCCGATTCCCTTAATAAATTGCGTCCGCCACCTGGTGCCCATCTTGGGAGGAGGTTCCACGTGACCATGTTCCAGTTCAAACACTTCCTGAACGGAATCAACGAGGGCGCCCAAAACGGTGGTTTCGCTCTCGACATCGACCTCCATCACGACGATACAGGTATTAACAGTCCGTTCCGTCTTAGACATCCCGAACTTCAAGCGCATATCAACAACGGGTATGACATTTCCGCGCACGTTGACAATCCCCCGCATGAAATCCGGCGCTCCGGGGACTCTCATTGCCGAAGTGTAGTCCAGAATCTCTCGCACCTTGGCCACATCAATCGCAAAGACTTCCTCATCCAGGCTGAAGGTCAGATACTGAACGGTTTCATTTGTGTTTGTCGTTTCCATTGTCACCTCCTTTTATTCCGAGTACTTGTTGACAAATTCGGAATCGACAGTCTCTTTTTTGTCGCTGCTCTCGGAAAGGTTCAATGACACTCCCGCCCGTCTGTCTTTCGCGCCGGAACTTGCGGACTTTGCGGAGTGGAGGTCGACTGGACGGCTTGCCTTTGGCTTAAAGCCGGCATCTGGTTTTGTCTTGACCCGCTGTGTTTTTCTCGAATCCCTTCCTCCCGAATCCTCCAGTTTGAAAAACGCTATGTTGGTCAATAGCTCGTCAGCTTGAGACGTCATATCCTGAGCGGTGTTCGTCATCTCCTGCGCTGCGGTGGCGTTCTGTTGAATCACCTGGTCGAGCTGCTGAATTGCTTTGTTGATCTGGTCTGAGCCCGCCTTTTGTTCGTTACTGGCGGCGTTGATCTCCTGTACCAGATCAGCCGTCTTCTGAATCGCGGGTACAATGCCCGTCAGCATCTCTCCGGCTCTTTCAGCAACCTTAACGCTCGAGGCGGAGAGGGTGTTGATCTCGCCAGCCGCCTGTTGGCTTCTTTCAGCCAGCTTTCGCACTTCAGCGGCAACCACCGCGAATCCCTTACCATGTTCGCCGGCACGAGCTGCCTCGATAGCGGCGTTCAATGCTAACATGTTGGTTTGACGGGCAATCTCTTCGATGATGGAAATCTTGGTAGCGATTTCCTTCATTGCCGAAACCGTCTCGGCAACCGCTTCACCACCCGTTTTGGCATCACCGGCTGCCTTTACCGCGATTCCTTCAGTCTGTTGGGCGTTATCGGCATTCCGCATGATGTTCGAAGCCATCTCCTCGACCGAGGACGATACTTCCTCTGCCGATGATGCTTGTTCCGTGGCACCTTGCGAGACCTCCTCTGACTTGACATTCATCTCCTGGCTGCCCATCGCCACCTTGTCCGCCACCCGCTGTACATTCCTGATCGTCTCAGAGAGTTGTCTCACCATTGCGCCCATCGCTCGCATCAGCTCGTCCTGGGCCGAGCGCTCGCGCACAGTCACCATGAGATTGCCTTCGGAAATTTCCTGGGCCGCCTTGGTGATTTCGGTCATGGCATCAATCAATGCATTCAGATTGTTTTTCAGCTCGTTGAAGTCACCGTTGTAGTTATCGGTGATTCTTGGCGGGATGTCACCTTTCGAGATGCGGTCGACATACTCGGCGGCCACGTTCAATGGTCCGATCACTGCATCCAGCGTCTGGTTGACACCCTCAACGATCTTTTTGTAGTCACCTTGATGCTTGGTTGCATCGGCGCGGGTCGCCAGCTTACCTTCAACCGCCGCCTTCACTAACACTCCGGCGTCAGTCACCAGAGCACTGATGTTGTCGATGCAGTTGTTCAGGTTGTTCTTGAGCTCGTTGAAGTCACCGTTGTAGTTGTCGGTGATTCTCGGCGGGATGTCACCCTTCGAGATCCGGTCAACATACTCGGCAGCCACATTCAACGGTCCAATCACCGCATCCAGCGTCTGGTTGACACCCTCAACGATCTTTTTGTAGTCACCCTGATGCTTGGTCGCATCGGCGCGGGTCGCCAGCTTACCTTCAACCGCTGCCTTCACCAACGCCCCGGCATCAGCTACCAGGCCATTCACCGCATCAATGGCATTGTTCAGGTTGTTCTTGATTTCGTTGAAGTCACCGTTATAGTTGTCGGTGATTCTCGGCGGGATGTCACCCTTCGAGATTCGGTCAACATACTCGGCGGCCACGTTCAATGGTCCGATCACCGCATCCAGTGTCTGGTTGACCCCCTCAACGATCTTCTTGTAATCACCCTGATGCTTGGTCGCATCGGCGCGGGTCGCCAGCTTGCCTTCAACCGCCGCCTTCACCAAAACTCCGGCATCCGTCACCAAGCCATTCACCGCATCAATGGCATTGTTCAGGTTGTTTTTTAGCTCGTTAAAGTCGCCATTGTAGGTGTCGGTGATTCTGGGGGGGATGTCACCTTTCGAGATTCGGTCAACATACTTGGCGGCCACATTCAGCGGTCCGATCACCGCATCCAGCGTCTGGTTGACACCATCAACGATCTTTTTGTAATCCCCCTGATGCTTGGTCGCATCGGCGCGGGTTGCCAGCTTGCCATCAACCGCCGCTTTCACCAACACTCCGGCATCTGTCACCAGGCCATTTACCGCATCAATGGCATTGTTAAGGTTGCTTTTGAGTTCGTTGAAGTCACCATTATAGGTGTCGGTGATTCTCGGCGGGATGTCACCCTTCGAGATTCGATCAACATACTTGGCGGCAACGTTCAACGGTCCGATCACTGCATCCAGCGTCTGGTTTACACCCTCAACGATCTTTTTGTAATCACCTTGATGCTTGGTCGCGTCGGCGCGGGTTGCTAGCTTGCCATCAACCGCCGCCTTCACCAACACCCCGGCATCCGTCACCAGAGCATTGATGTTGTCAATGCAGTTGTTCAAGTTGTTTTTGATTGCGTTGAAGTCACCACTGTAAGCATCAGTGATCTTCGGCGGGATGTCACCCTTCGAGATCCGGTCAACATACTCGGCAGCCACGTTCAACGGGGCAACGATGTAGTTGATTAGCTGATTAACGTTCTCGAGGACTTCCCGGTCTTCACCTTTCAGTCCCTTGAGATCTGCCCTGGATTCCAGTCGTCCATCTTTGAAGGCTGAGGTCAGTTCCTCAATCCTCTCAGAGACGATGCTGGTCCCAGAATTGGAGCTCTTTGATGTACGATTCGAGCGCAGTTCATCGTCGTCGTACTTTTCTTGCGAGGCTTGAGACGCTTCAGGCCTCGTGGCTACCGTACTACTCATGTTCTTTCGTCCTTCCCCAATTGGTCTGGTAATCTGTTCACTACGTTTCCGCTATCCTTCTATTTGACCTGCTGCACTATTGCCAAAGTTTCGCCCCTTTCTTAAGGTTTCAGTGCAATTTGTCCCTTCATAACATTATCCAGTGAATGCGCCAACAGTTCTTGCGCGTTTCGAAAAGTCGGTTCGCCATGGCCAAAGTAAATGGCCTTTACTCGTTTCTGGCAGAGCCGAGTCATTGCCCGAATAAATCCTATTTCGTATGTCCCCCCGGCCGATCTGATAAGTACCGGCGAATCGCCGACAAAGACTACACCATCATCCGCATTATAGAGGCAGATCGAATCCTGCGAATGCCCCGGCATGTGAATGACTTCAAATGTCCGGTCTCCCATTTGAAATAGCTCTCCATCCACGAGAATATGGTCTACGCCTTTCACCGCATGTGCCGCTGCCATTACCTTGGAGTCGTATAGTTTCTTGACCGTGGTCAATTGGCCGGTATGATCGGAATGACAGTGAGTCAGCACAATCTGCTCAACGGGGGACTTGCCAACGCCGGCATAGAAATCCGCCAACGTCGGAAGCATCGAAGGGTCATTGCCAACATCCACGAGCGTGTTGACATCGTCTACACCACGCATGTCACCGGTAATGAGATAGACGTTCGAAGTGTATGCTTGTCCTAACCCTTTGATAGCACTAATCTTCATGCTCTCTCCCAGTTGCAAGAATACTCCACCGAGTCGGCGGCGATCCGGGCTTGCCGGTTCTTTGTCGGCTTCTGCACGCTACAGCAAACAGCTATCTGCTTCACGTCCGACCGTCCGTGATTGCGTTTGAAGCTTGAATCGATAATTGCACCTCTGTCCTGCAGAACAACTGACACTGGGTTGTTACCTGCGAGAACAGGTGTCCCGCCTCCGGCGGCAATTTTTGAGTGTGTTCGGTTACCAGTAGCCCCTGCGGTTCCAAAGCGTCGTGAAACATGTTGAATACCTTTATCCGCTCGGCCTGATTGAAATGCAGGAGCACGTTTTTGCAAACTATCAGACTCAGTCGGTCGATAACGGGCGTGAAAGACAACAAATCGTGAAGAACGCTCCGCACGGCTTTTCTGATAGGCGCAACGACTCGATACTCACCCTCAGTCCCGGAGGGCTCCAAATAGCGCTTAAAGTACAGCTCTGGTATCCGTTGCAATTGTTCGTAGGGATAGACGGCATTGTCGAGCACCTTTATGACGCCCTCATCGTAGTCGCTGGCGATGATTTCGACGTTGCGAAACATCATTGGGCTCAGTTGTTCGGCAAGAAGCATGGCGAGCGTGAAGGGTTCCTGCCCCATAGCGCAACCGGCATCCCAGATGCGGATGCGGCTTCGTCCCGCAGCCTGTGGTAAGAGGTGGCTGATAGCCAGCTCGAGGCTCCCAAGATCCCTAAAGAAAAACGTAAATGCCAATCTACACGCTCCCTGCCTGTACGTTTTCATAATTCGCAGCTTCAGCGCGAGCGGCACTTTTTACGACCTTCGCCAGATCAAGGATCAGCGCTATGGTCCCATCACCCAGGATGCTGCAACCGGTCACTTCATTGATGTGCTTGTAGTACCTGCCCAAAGGCTTGATTACGGTCTGATGCTGCCCAACGACTTCATCCACCATAATGCCCACACGATTGCCCTCGACTCGGGTAATCACAATCTGTTCAGCTGCCTGAAGTGCTTCATCGATACCGAACAATTCTCGCAGGCGTACATAGGGAACCAGTTCGCCTCTAATCACCGTGATGTGTTGACCAGAAGCGCGCTTGACGTCGCTCAATTTCAGCTCCACGCACTCTTCAATCGAAGTCAATGGAACCACAAAGAACTCATTCGCCACACGCACCAGCAATCCATCGATGATTGCCAGCGTCAGCGGTAGCTTTAGAGTAATGGTGGTTCCTATATTCTGCTTGCTGGAGATTTCGATAGTGCCTTGAAGGCTATCGATGTTCTTCTTAACAACGTCCATGCCTACCCCGCGTCCTGAGACGTTCGTCACTTTCTGGGCCGTTGAGAAGCCGGGTAGTAGGACAAGCGCAAACACTTCACGTTCCGACAACAGCGCATCGGGTGCAATGAGTCCTTTCTCGATCGCTTTCAGACGAATTGTCTCCAGATCGAGTCCTTGTCCGTCATCGGAAACCGTCACTTGGACGCTGGCGCCCGAGTGGCATGCGGACAACCGGATGGTGCCGCGGGAAGGCTTACCAGCAGCTGTTCTTACTTGTGGATTTTGGATGCCATGATCAACACTATTGCGGATCAGGTGAACTAGAGGATCGTTGAGCCGCTCGATGACGGTCTTGTCGAGTTCGGTTTCCGCGCCCTCCGTCAGCAGGTCGATTTCTTTGCCTAGCTCTTGAGACAGATCTCGCACAAGCCGACGGAGCCGACTGAAAGCGGAGCCAATCGGCACCATACGTATGCTCATGGTATTGTCGCGAAGTTCAGCCGTGAGTCTCTCTACGTCCTCGGCGACCTGCAGAATTGCCTGGCTGTGGCTTGAATTCGCGACCTGTGTCAGCCGTGACTGTACTGTGACGAGTTCACCAACCATGTTTATTAGACTGTCAAGTCGCTCGGCTGGCACGCGAATTGTTGAAGCTTGTTCAACCGTAGCACGCTTGTCGCGGGCTTCGCGCACCAACTGCTGCTCCTGGAGGGCAGACTCGATCTTGCCGTGGTCTATAATACCAGCTTCGGTCGCCAGTTCGCCAAATCGGTGTTGCTGCGAAAGGATGTCCTGCATGTTGTCTTTGGAGAGGTCCCCTCGTTGAACTAGTATTTCCCCCAGTTTCAGATAGCCCTTTCCATCAGCCTCCCTTTCCATTGAATCAATGACACTGATTTCCAATCGGCAGCGGTCTTCCACAAAAATGAAAACGTCACGAATCGCGTTTTGCCCTCTGTCGGTATTGATGGCAATGTCCCAGAAGGTGTAGCAGGCTTCGGGGTCAAGTTCTTGCAGCCGGGGAATGTTCTCGACCTGGGCGGTGATTCTGCACGTGCCAAGACCCTGCATTTCCTCGAATAGTGGCAGTAGATTTGTGCCATTGGAGAACAGGTCGGGCGAAGGCGTCAGCCTCACTCGATATGTACATTCATGCTGCAACTCGTCTGAATTCACTTCAGCGTCTACGACTACGGCATCGGGGGTTGGAGCAGAGGGCTTGTCGCTATGGGTATTCTTCAACAGATTCCGAAAGCCCTCGACAATTGCTGTCTGCGCATCGGAAAGGGCGCCGCTCCGGTCTTCGTCGTCCGTCAGCATACCGCGTATCTCATCGCAAGCGGAAAGGGTACTGTCGACAAGTATTCTTGTGACTGATAATCCACCACTGCGGACTAGATCGTAGGCAGTTTCGATCTCATGGGTAAAGGTGGCAAGTTTGTCATAACCGAACATCGAACCTGAACCCTTGATTGTATGCAGAGCACGGAAGATACTGCCGATGAGTTCCTGGTCAGTGGACTTCTCCTCAAGATCGAGAAGCGATTCTTCCAATTCTCGAAGGAGATCGTTGGCTTCCTGTATAAAAGTCTCTCTGTGTTGATCTAACATCCCAGCACCTTCTTGACCGTTGCCACCAATTGTTCCGGTTTGAAGGGTTTGACAATCCAACCGGTAGCTCCAGCGGTCTTGCCTTCCTGTTTCCTCTCAGCCTGTGATTCGGTCGTGAGCATCAGGATAGGCGTGAATTTGAACTTGGCGTCGGCTCGCAATTCTTTGATCAAACCAATGCCATCCAACTGAGGCATGTTCAAGTCCGTGATGACCATGTGCACGGTCAGCCCGGGGATCTTCTTGAGCGCATCTCGGCCGTCGACCGCCTCAACAACTTCATAGCCGGCGTCCTTTAGCGTGAAGCTCACCATCTGGCGCACGCTCGCAGAGTCATCAACCGTCATGATCATCTTGCTCATAAACCTTCCTTCACCTGCCAGAGACAGGTGTCACCTGTACACTGTGTACAAGGTTGTCTTCTTTCGAAGCCCGCCGTTTTCATGGCTCGCAGAAGCTCTCTGGATGGAGATACAACGGAAAGTGATTTGCCCTCGCGAAGAGAGGAGCGATGCGCGGCGCACAGAATTTGCAGGAATGAGACATCCGCTGCTGTGACCGCGGCGAGATCCAAGACTGCCACTGTCTCTTGTTCTGCAAGCCATTGGCCTATCGATGCCGCGAGTTCGGAAGCTCGCGAAATTGTCAGCTCACCGGCTAACGCCAGCCTACTATTCTGTTTTAGCCCATTCTCAACGCTTTGCATAGTCTTCCAATGCCTCCTTTGTCAAAAGAGCTCCACGTTTTCTCCAAGTTCCGCTGGCACGCTATCGTCATGTGACCCTGTCTGTGTAGGCAAATGCTGCGAAGGTCGCCGCTCCGGCGCAGAGGGCGCCGCGAATGACCGATGGGTCTTTCTTTCATGATCCATCGTGTATCGCGCTTCAAGTCGTTTCAGTTCCAAACGATTGGCGACTTGTGGCTTCGCACTCCGATGGCGAGAGAGGTTTCCACTCACAAGAGATAGGGCGGCGATGACTTTGTCTATGACTCGCTCGAAAGTGAGATGCACCTTGATGATTCCCAAGGTGTCGCTTATGTCCCCGTTTACCTTTTCCGCAGAGTCAGTGATAGTCCGAAATGTGGAAGCTGTCTGTCCGTCAACCTGGTGAAGAGTGAGGATCATTCTTTCGCACTTATCCGCAAGACTCTGGACACTTCGGTCACCACTGGCAGTGAGGATGCTGGTTTGATTGCCGAGGGTTGCGGCCGAGTCGATCACCGATCTCAGGTTCTCCGAGATGCGCTCAATCTGGGAACCGATCTCGTCAGCCAGCCCCTGCAGAGACTGCGCCAGCACACCCAAGCAAGCACCCTCGGTGCCCGCATGATTGGCATTGATACGGGCGTTTAGTGCGATCACTTTCATCTGATCGCTGAACCTGTCGATGTCGCCTATCGACTGCGAAATTGCACTTGCGGTGTTTGTGACCTCACTCATGGTGGTCGACAAGCGCTTGCTCATTTCGATGTATTCTCGAAACACTGGCTGCAGCATTTCCAGATGGCTACTGATCTCACTCAGAAAGGTATGCTGAGTAGCATTTTCGAGACCGACTAGTTCCCGTGCCTCATGCGTAATCTCGATCACAGCCTTGGCGATTTGCTTGAGATCGTCGCACAGTGAAAGAATTGACTTGAACGTATCATCCTTGGTGTCAGTCAGTTGTTGGACTTGCAGTCGACAGATATGGCTGATTGCTCCAA
>CAIYYT010000045.1 GCA_903930455.1 uncultured bacterium
CTAAGATGAATGGAGAGACAGGGTTTGGATAACGATTCCAATACAGATAGGCTTGTCTTCGCAGGGTACTGCTTGGCAAGTTGGAGTTGATCGAATTTCTCAGACCCTCTTGAAATCGATGAAACCCCGCTCCACATCCACGTGAGTCAATTGCGCACTTATTCTATGCGTCTTTTCCCTTGATACGGCATTCGAGGAGCGCTTTCAATTCGTTGTGTTCTCAGGGCAGGGAACGTCCTGTCATTGCCATTATTCGCCAAACCTGCGAATAAACCAGGTCTTCACCAGTTGAGTCAGAATCGCATAACTGAGTAGCATGATTGCCAGAAACAGCCAGTACTTCGACGGAAGCGGGACCAATCCGAGCGTGGTCGCTAGGGGCGAAACCGTCAGCCAGGCGCCTGCCGCGACGATGATAATGGAGGTGAGAATAAGCGGCCAGCTAGCCCGGCTTTGGATAAACGGAATCTTGTTGGTACGAATGATATGAATAATCAAGGTTTGGGTGAAGAGCGACTCCACAAACCAGCCTGTGTGGAACATGGCAGGGTTGTTCCAACAGTCAAAAATGTACAGCATCATGAAGAACGTCAGGTAATCGAAGATCGAGCTGATCGGCCCGATAAACAGAATGAAACGCAGGATCTTGCCAATCGTCCACTGGCGCGGCTTGATGAGCCAGTCGGTATCCACCGCGTCGGTGGGGATGGTGGTTTGCGAAAGGTCGTACAGGAGGTTGTTGGTCAGCACCTGAATCGGCAGCATGGGTAGGAAGGGGAGGAATGCGCTAGCTCCGACGACACTGAACATATTGCCGAAGTTCGAACTGGCCGCCATCTTGATGTACTTGACAATGTTGCCGAACACCCGCCGGCCTTCTAGCACACCTTGCTCCAGTACCAGCAGGCTGTTTTCCAGCAGGATGATATCGGATGACTCCTTGGCGATGTCCACAGCGCTGTCCACCGAGATGCCCACGTCGGCGGCCTTCAAGGCCGGGGCATCGTTGATGCCATCGCCCATGAACCCCAACACATGCCCCTTACTCTGGAGCGCACGGATGATGCGCTCCTTGTGAGCCGGGACCAGCCTGGCAAAAACGCTGGTGGCGTTGGCGGCCTCGGCCAGATCCGTATCGTTCATCGTCTCGATTTGAGAGCCAAGTAAGAGATGCTCTACCGGCATGCCCACTTCGTTACAGATATAGGAAGTAACGATCTCATTATCGCCAGTCAGTACCTTGACGTCTACCTTCAGGCTGTGCAACCGTTTCAACGCCTCTGCAGCGGTGTCTTTGGGCGGGTCGAGGAAAGCCAGAAAACCCAGCAGAATCAGGTCAGATTCATCCTTGACCGAATAAACTGGTTCATCGGGGGCACCCGGCATTTGCTTATAAGCCAGGGCGATTACTCGAAATCCTTGACCGTTCAGGTCGTCAGCTAACTGTCGGCGTTTGGCGTCGTGCTCGGGCATGACTTCGATGACCTCCCCTTTGACTTCCACCCGGGTACACTGGCTCATCACTTCATCCACAGCACCCTTGCAAATCAGCGTGTTCAACCCGGTTTCATCTTCTACCACCACCGACATGCGCCGGCGCACGAAGTCGAAAGGGATCTCGTCGATCTTGCGGTACTTCTCGTCCGCTTTAAGGTGTTCTCTTAACTCCTCATGGTCGAGGATTGCCTTGTCCAGCAGATTCTTCAAACCGGTATGGTGGTAGCTGTTCAGGTAGCCATAATGCAGCACCTTCTCGCTGGGATTACCATGCACATCCAGGTGCTTTTCGAGCACAATCTTGCCCTGAGTGAGCGTGCCGGTCTTATCTGTGCACAGTACATCCATAGCCCCGAAGTTCTGAATAGAGTTCAGGCGTTTGACGATCACTTTCTTCCGCGCCATTGCCAGGGCGCCCTTGGACAGGTTGACAGTCACGATCATGGGCAGCATCTCGGGGGTTAGCCCGACGGCCACGGCCAGGGCAAACATGAAAGCTTCCAGCCAGTTGTGCTTGCTCAGCCCATTGATAAGGAACACTGCCGGGACCATCACGGCGATAAGGCGGATCATCAGCCAAGTGAACTTGTTGATGCCTTTGTCGAAGCTGGTCAATTGGCGCTGCCCGACGATACTGGCGGCCAACGAGCCAAAGTAAGTGCGCTCGCCGGTGTGGACTACTACGGCGATCGCGGAGCCGCTCTCCACGTTTGAACCGAGGAAGCAGAAGTTGGGGAGATCAAGCGGGTTCTCAATATCCGCCGGCGCCGGGTCGGATTTTCGCTCCACGGGCATGGCTTCACCGGTGAGGGCTGCCTGATTCAGGAACAGGTCCTTTGCGGAGAGCACCCGTACATCAGCCGGCACCATATCGCCGGCTGCCAGCCGGATAATATCGCCAGGTACCAACATTTTTGGGGATACTTCTTTTTCCTCGCCGCCACGTACCATCGTCGCCGTGTTGCTGACCATCGCTTGGAGTCTCTCCGCGGCGTTATCGGCCCGCATCTCTTGGAAGAAACGCAATACTACACCGAGAACCACCATCACGAAGATGACCACCATCGCCCGCAAGTCGCCCGTCAGAAAGGAGAGCACGCCCAGGGCCAGAAGCAAAAGCACCAATGGATTCTTGATGTTGCTCAGGAGCCGCATCAGGGCCGATTGACGCTTCTTTTGGGCGATTTCATTCGTCCCAACCTGCTTCAAACGCGAATCGGCCTCCGCCTCGCTAAGGCCTTCAAGTTGCGACCCAAGTTCCCTTAGGACGGTCGCAGTATCAGCACGCGCCTTTTGCAATAGTTGAGTGGAATCATGCTTCCCATTTCCCCCAGTGAGATCGCCGGAGTGGTGAGATGTGTTCGAAATATTGCTGGAAATTTTGTGCACGCGTACCCTGTGTGTTCGCCTTCTTAGTGGTTCCGCAAAAAACGCAACTCGGCTCGCAGGCGTTCCACCTCGTCGAGTAGATCGAACAAGGTTTTGAGCCAAGCCAAATCGAGACCGTGAACGGTACGCAAACGCTCAATTTGCCGCACGACATAAATCGCCTCTTCCGTGAATTCAATCACACCGTACGGAGGTTGAAAGATCGGATTGATCAGGCCGGCGCGACAATAGATCATGATAGAACGGCGGGGGACACCTGCGAGATGCGCGGCCGCATCTAGGCTATATAGGACGTTTGGCTTTGGCTGAAACAATTCCAAAGCCAGACGCGATGGAAGGTCCGGATCAATTCGCTTGTTCATGAGGTTTTCCTCGGGTTGAACGTCGATTTTTGGGCCAACTGCTCCCACAAAGCTCTTTCTTCAGATGTAACATGCGACGGGACCTGGATGGACACAACGGCATACAGGTTGCCCCGTGTTCCGTCGCCTGTGGGCAAACCCTTCCCACGCAAACGTAATTGTCGATCAGCCACTGTGCCCGCCGGAATCTTCAAGGATAGCTTTCCATCAAGACTTGGGATATGAACGGTGGCACCTAGCATCGCTTCCCATGGGGCCAACTCCAAATCGTAATACAAATCAACATCCCGCACGCGAAAGTCAGGGTGCTGGGCTAACTTCACACGCAGATACAAATTCCCCGGAGTGCCCCCCCCAATGCCTTCCTGTCCTTTGCTTGCGAGACGAATAAGCTGCGCTTCCCTGACGCCGGGTGGAATTTTCACTCGCAGGGTCTGTATGGTGGATTGCCCGGTGCGCGGATCGGTACGCTCCAGTCGGATCGTGCGCATCGAACCGTGCAAGATTTCATCAAGCGTCACCAAGATATCTCCCTCGATGTCCTGGCCGTGTTGTGCGAAAGGTTCGCTTCCCGTGCCGTATTCCGGCGTACGGCCGAAACCGCTGGATGGGCGACCGCGACTGCCAAAGAACTGCTCGAAGAAATCGCTGAAGCCGGTGCCATCGAAATGGAATTCGGAACCCTCTTCTGCTCGTCTGCGGAATCCACCTGCTTGCTGTGCCGACTGCCATTCGGGCTGGTTCCAGTTTGCTCCCAGTTCATCATACTTCCGCCGCTTATCTGGGTCGCTGAGGACTTCGTTGGCCTCATTGATTTCTTTGAATCTGTTTTCCGCACTGGCCTTATCTTTGGCGACATCGGGGTGATATTTGCGTGCCAGACTACGGAAGGCCTTCTTGATTTCCTCGTCACTCGCGTTTCGGGCTACGCCGAGAACATCATAGTAATCCTTGAATTCAACGGGCATGGATGGCTCCGAAGGAATGGCCCAGATCTTTCACAATGGCCTTGGCTATACGGATTGGCTGAACATTCCCAATAGATTCAACCGATTGCTTGTAATGTTCATGGCTCCGTGATCGAATTTCTCAGACCCTCTTGAAGTCGATGAAGCCCCGCTCCACATCGACGTCAATCAGTTGAACGCGAATCCTGCGACCTACATCAATACCTTCGGATGCATTTGCCAGCATCCCCTCGACAGGTGGGTAGAGAAGACGAGCCCAGGTTCCTTTGGGACCTGAGCCGGTGACGATCGCATCAAACCGTTCTCCGATTCGGGACTCCAGTAACATAG
>CAIYYT010000046.1 GCA_903930455.1 uncultured bacterium
AGCGGTCGTTTCGCTTGCCGCGAGTTGCCATCAGACGTGGACGACAGCCAGCCACCCATTTCCCTCGTTCCGGCGCCTTTAGCGTTCGCTATCCCATAACCCCCGACCAACCTTGCACTTCCCGCACCCGGACGTGTGACTTGCCAGACTCTCCGCGCACCATTTTTGTAGTACTCTTGTAGATAAATCTCCCCCGCCCCAGTCAGCAGAACGCTGGTTGCGGCACCGAAGGTCACTCGAAAATACTCTGTAAATCTGGCGGCCATGGGAAAAATGAGTTTGTGACTATCTCGTTGACCCTAATCCGTCGATCAGTGCGTAAGTGATTTGTCATTCTGAGCGTTGTGAAGAATCTTGCTTCCTTGGCACTTATCTAAGCGGGTGGGGCACACAAACTCAGTGGCTACAGGGCGTTTGATTCTGCAGTGCTGTCGACTATCCGCGCCTTAAAAGCTTCCAAGTATTGGTCGAAGGGAAGTCCAAATGACTGCTGAAAGACCTCATCGGGCGAACCGGTCTTTAGGAGAGTATGAAGGTAGCTTTGGAACTTGTCCTTGCCATAGGTCTTGATGAGGTCATCGACGATCATGCCATATTCCGAGTAGGCGAAGTACATTCTATTTTCGACAGGAAATGCCGCGGCCTCTTTTGGTGTTCGGCGAAATGACCCAACAAACCATTCCGGTTTGTAAAAGAGCCCTTGTCGCAACAGCATGATCACTTCTTCTCGCGTACAGTAACCACCTCTGCCGAACTGATTTGCACTATAGACGGCTAAACCCTCGCTGAGCCACTCCGGGAAAAATCGCAGCAGACGGTACACGGAGATATTCTGATCGATCAATGCGTGAGTCAATTCGTGTTTGAGGAAGTCTGCAAACGGTTTGTCTCCCGCACAAGATTCCCGGCGCAGTTTTTCGGAGATCAAAATCCGCCCGTATGGTGGGTAGGTGATAGCCCTTACCGTTGTTCCGCCGAATCGCCTCTCTTCGTCTTCTGACGCGCAAAACAGAACATCGACCTTTCGTTGATAGCTCAGCGCGTGAAGAGTCTCAAGCTGTGTCATGAATTCGCCGATGCTGTCAATCGATTCGGGGAGTGCTTGTCTGTCGTGATAGTAGATAGTCGCTCGTTCAAGCGCTTTGCTTTCGAAACCAACAATCAGCGGGCTGTATGGAACCAGTCTCCCCCATAGCAGCAGGTAAGTTAGTACTGCAACGAGCATGAGACAGACAACAATTAGAACCAGTCTTTTGGTCAGTCTTTTTCGCACTGAGCCTCAGTCGAGAGAAGTCACATATCGTAAGTCCAGCATTTGTGACCGCCTACTTCTCCATCCCCTTTGTATACTCCCACATCGGATCCCAGGGTGGGAGGATCGTTGGCTTTGTGTCGAGGATGCTGAGAACTTCCTTCGTCAGGTATTTCTTGTCAATGATTACGATGTAGACATACTCATTAAACCAATCGTCGTACATCGTCCACCAGCCGCTATCGCCACGTGCCGTACCCCAGCTATTCTCGACCTTCCATTTCGTCGCTTTGCCGTTGGCCGTATCGACGCCGGTGAAGATCATGGCGTGATTGGGGTAGCTGTCGAGGTACGCAATCCGTTCTGCTTTGGTCAGTCCGCAGTTCAGCCCGTAGATCGAATTGTAGTCGTACATTCCCTTAGCCATGATTCCCTTGCTGTTGCCGCCATACTGGTCTTGTCCAACGTCGCAGGCGAAGTAGACCGGTTGGTCGGAGAGAATCGTGGTCAGAGCATAGCGTTTAAGACTGTCTATCGGCAAGTTGATGAAAGTGAGGTCGGTCTTGTCATAGAAATTGCGGCTGCCCTGCAACCGATACAGCTTGAAATACTCTTTTCCCGGATAATCGAAGATGCAAACCATGTCAGACAGGGACAGTCCTATCACGTCCGTGTAAAATTGCTTGGGTGTATACTCTTTGGCTGGCACCGGTATCGAATCCTTGCCCACATAACGCCAACTGAATTTCTGCGGTGGTTCACCGAAGTTCAAGGCCACTATGCGATAGACCTCCCCCATCATTCTCTCTTTCTCAATACGCAGTTGCTCGACGGTTTTTCCGGCCTTGAACATAGTGCGTATAGCGGAAGCGTCTTGCCGCAGCTTGCGAAACAGAATGGTATTGAGATTGCCGCTGTTGGCGCTGGCATAGGTTTCCGGCATGATCTCCTCTGGAACGACTCCGTACTTATCAACGAGCTCGACCACGTACGACCACCAACCACCATCGGCGCAGGGGTCTTTGAGCCAGATTCCCAGCTCACGATCATCTATGCCGCGATTGGCCAATGCGATCATCGCTTCCAAAAACGTGTTGGCCTTCTCCAGCTTATCCCAGAAGAACAAATAGTTGGTCGACAGCTTGAATGTACCGATCGACAGCTTGTTGACCACCGTGGGGCGAAGCATGTTCATACCGGCGAACATCCAGCAGCGACCGGTGCCTTGCTGGTTCGTAATGTCACCGACCTTGAGTTCTTTGTTGAAGATTGTACTGTGCGCAATCAGCTTGTCACGGTTGACGGCAAGTGCATTGATATCATTTGCCGTAAGGGCATTGTAAATTGCCTGATCTTTGGCGTCACGCTTATAACTGTTGCGGAGTTGGTCAATCAGGTCGGTGGTCAATCCGCCGTCCTCTTTGGGCGCGGCCACGGTGGTGACTGAAGCAGCGATCACCAGTAAAACGACCAGCGTTGAGATGATGTCTATGACTTTCACGAAGTACTCCTACCTATCTGAATACTGGGGGCGTTGATTCGACCGCATTTCAATTGTAGCCTGCATTCCGGCTGCTTTGTGGCATCATACCTTCTTCGCCGAGACGTCCTTGCGCATTTGTGCTTTGTATGCCTTGAACTTATCAAGCAGCTTGGCATCGCCGACACCGAGGATTTGCACCGCCAGCAGTCCGGCATTGAACGCGCCGCCAATCGCCACCGTCGCTACCGGAACACCTTTGGGCATTTGCACAGTTGCCAGTAGCGCGTCTTGCCCCAAGAGTGATCCCGAAGCCAATGGCACGCCTATGATCGGCAACTCGGTCTGGGCGGCCATAGCTCCGGCAAGATGCGCCGCCATTCCGGCTCCGGCGATAATTACACGGATGCCACGTTTGCGGGCAGACCGGGCGTAAGCGGCTGCTTCCGCAGGTGTGCGATGCGCAGAGATAACTTTCAGTTCGCACGGGACAGCGAACTTATCTAGCGCATCGGCGGCCTGTTTCATCACCGGCAGGTCAGAATCGCTGCCCATTACGATTGCTACTAATGGAGTAGTCTTTGCTTTGGCCATGTGTGTTGCTCCGTTCTAAGCGCTCACCCCTGAAGCCTTCTCCCATAGGGAGAAGGCAAGTATCATAACCAATAAAGCTCGAACAAGGCACTGAGTCAAGACAGAGTCTTGAGAGACAGCCAGTTTCGTCGGTCTCAGGCTCACGAAGCGGCAGCTACGGTGAGCTTGGAATCGGGTTCGATTACGATGTTGGTCAGCCGCGAATTTGTCTGGTTCAGCCTAAACTTTCTACTTGACCGGCCGTAAACAGTGAGGTAGACTTGGGTAGTACCGAATACGCCTTGCGTTAGCGGAAAGGAGAGTTTGCTATGTTGGATATTGCGATGATTAGGAGGACAGTAGGATAATATCCCGTGCATTTGCGCACTACAACAATGAACTCTTTTTTTCGCAGGCACTTGGGTGTCTGCGTTTTTTTTGGAGATTGCGGCCATGCAAGATGGATCAAGCAAGAGGAAGATACAGGGCATCAAGAAGGCGCTCAGTTACGACTACCTGAAGGCGAAGGAGTCTAAAAGGAAGAGGCGTCAGGAAAAAGCGTTGCGCCAGAAAGGTGAACGCCATAAATCTCGGCAACAGGAGGTCGGAGAGTTGTTGATCGACGTAATAGAGAATGACTCCGAAAACGGAGACGAACAATGACGGGCAGGGTGATTCGCTCTAGAGGCAGGCTCTTCACGGTGCTTACCGACGGCAAAGAGTACCAGTGCGAAGTGCTTGGCAAGGCCAAGCGCGAAAAAGGGCATTCACCAGTGGCGATTGGCGACCTGGTCGATTTTACACCAGTTACCGATGGCTCCGGCGGTATAGAGATGGTACATCCGCGCAAGACGAAATTCTCGCGTCCCAGGGTTGGTGAAGAACTCAAGGGAACGGAGCAAGTCATTGTCGCCAATGTAGATCAGATGGTTATTGTCGTCAGCGTCCGGCAACCCGAACTCAAATTACATCTTATTGACAGATTTATGGTGTCCGCCCAAAAAGGTGGTCTCAAGCCAATCGTCGTAATCAACAAGGTCGACCTGCAACATAAGCACGATCTCCAGCGTATTACAAGCATTTACGAGTCCGTGGGGACGCCAATCGTCTTGGCGTCGTGTGTAGACGGCAGAGGCATCGATGAACTACGGGAGTTACTTCGCGACCACGAATCGATTTTCGTCGGACACTCGGGAACGGGCAAATCGACGCTGCTGAACCGGCTCCAACCCGGTCTGGCGTTGAGAACTTCCGAAATCTCGGAATCGACGGCCAAAGGCACGCATACGACGACCTCGGTGGAATTGTTCTCGCTCGACTCCGGCGGCTATGTCGTCGACAGCCCGGGATTGAAGGTGATGAGGATATGGGATCTCGAATTGGATGAGTTGCAGACGTACTTCCCAGAATTTGAGAAGTACCTTGGACACTGTAAGTTCAGCCGCTGTTCTCATCTCCACGAGCCCGAATGTGTTATCAGAAAGGCAGTTAGCGAAGGTCAGATTTTCCCGGAGCGCTTTGAAAGCTATGAGAGACTGTATCACGGTCTGAAATAGCCGAAAAATCGTCTGTTTTAATCGCATAAGACTAAAGCGGATATGGCCTTTTCAATCTTTTCTAAAGTTTTTGTTGATTTGATTTGTGAACGAGGTCACCCTTAGGGCGGCCTACGTGGCCATGCTTTTGGACTATTGCGGAGGAAAGTGACAACTCAGGATCAAGCTAACGGTCCGGCGTATGACGAAGGGTTTTGTGACATCAGCCACGGCTCAAACCGCGCCGGGATGTTTGCGACGGCAACAAAAGGCAATGCCTCTAACCGTGTTAGCACGGAGACTGCGACGCATAAGCCTGTCGAGATTGAGCTGGTCGATAGTCCCCGGCAGATGATTGTGAGTTGTTGGAGAAAGGAGTCAGACGGGAGGATGCACTCTTTATTAAAGTCCAAAGCAATCCGTGGTTCAGGGTGCAACGCCACGAATCCGAGGTCGCCACAGTGCAAGTCGCAGCGAGGCAGAGGATATTGTGAAACCGGCTGTGAAATTTTGAAACAGGTTGCCGATAGATTTCATTACAGACGCAGACCTTGGGAGAGGGCCGTTTGCAGTCTCTTTTTGTCTGGCATTTGCAGGCATAGGAAGCACATGTCTATTGGGTTAAGCGGAAGAGAAGCAAAGTTTTTTCTTGACAGGGGAAAACAAAGCCCGTACTATAGCCACAAATTTTTTGGCGCCTTTCCGGAACGTGCAAAATATCACTTGCACGCTAAAGGGAAAGTCGTTAATTGCTGTTCCCATTTTTTGGGAGGGGCAAGCGAGCCCTTAGCCGGGCACGATGGCACTCGGTTTAGAAAGGCAGAAACCGGCAGACCGAATCAGGCTAGCGAGAGCATTCCACGATTGAGGAGCCTCAGGGAAGACAGGCCAGTTGGGGTTATATCCATTCCCAGCGCACATGGAAGAAGGCAATACTGAACATACATGCATGGCAAAGAATGGCAGGCAGATGGAAAGAGGGGCGGACGTATTGACTAATCTGCTAAAGACAAAAAAGAGGATTAGATTAACTAAATCAGTAACTAAAGGAGTAATCATGGAAGATCTTGACCTGTGTGGGAGAGATTGGAAAGGAGGGTATTGAAGGTAATGCATTTCAATGCCAAGAAGGAAACGAAACCAAAGATGGAGAAACAACGAGTAACAAAGGATTGTCGAATGAAGCATGTTCGAAATCTGGCATTACTGGCAGTTGTGATGTTGTTGACATGGTCGGTCGGTGGCGGAACCGCCTTCGGGCAGGCCTTTACCGTTCTGACCCCTCCGTACGATACGGTAGCGAACAACGCCAAAGACATCCCACTGCTAAAAGTGAATCTGACGGGGTTCAGTACCAGCGATACTCTGATCTCAGTGAAGCTGAAGAGCTACATTGAGAAAGAGTACGCTATTAACAAAATCTCGCTGTTCAAAAACGCAGCGACGACTCCGTTTAAGAGCTATACCGTCAGCGGCCGGTTTGATGCCAACTATGAAGCCACGCTGGCTGGCTTCAATGTGCCGTTTGATGACGACGATACGCTGATAGTCAAGGTAGATGCCTGGACAGATTCGGTTGATACGGACACTTCGTATCATTTGACCGGTTTGGAACTGGTGATTCCGCCGAATGGCTTGATTTTCAAGCACGGTCCGGCGGTCAATACCACGTACTTTACCGACTATATTGCCAATCCGGCAATCGATGCGGCCACCGGTCTCTGGGTCGGTACGCCGGTTTATGTAGTACGTTACGATCTTTATGCGCCGATTTACGACGTCGCTGTGACAGTTTTGGACACGACGACCGCACCAAATTCGTGTCTGACCACAGTCAATATCGGCGATTCACTTTTCATTTTAGTGAACAATCCGAATGAAGAGATCTCTGGCAATTCCGTGAAGGTTGATCTCTCCAAGTTCGGAGCCAGCGCTGCACTCGCGCTGAATTATCACCCGGGTCTCGACTCGACGACGTTATCTGCTCCCGTCGCTGCCGGAGCTACGACAGCAACGTTGGCAAACGTCAGCAAATTGGTGGTCGGGAACTCCATCACACTGACTGAGGTCGCACTCGGCGTCGTCACTTACACCGATACCCGTGCTATCACCGTGATTGCAGGCAATGTCGTCACTTGGGCGACTGCGATTCCGGCGGGACACAACTACACTACTACAGGAAATGGTGTGGTGACTTATCTGCACGGCGGGCTCAAGACGACGTTATCTGCTGACGTCGCTATCGGAGCCACGACGGCAACACTGGTATCTGTCAGTGCTTTGAGTGTCGGATCCTCCATTACTCTATACAACGGCACTAACACCGAGACTCGTGTTCTCACAGGAGTTAATGCCGGGACCGGTGTCGTCACTTGGGTGACTGCGCTGGCCCACGCCTATACTACAGTAAATGGTGTAGTGTCTTGGCGGCACGATGTGTTTGTGAAGGACACGTGGACAGATACGGTCAGGGTTGCTGCATTGACTGCCGCGACCGGTCTGGATGTGATTACAGGCTATGTGATCTACTTCACTGCCAAGGACCATGCCCTCAACACCGGTACGGTGGAGTATCAGTTCACGGAACCGATTGACGACATCGCTCCGAAGTTTGATTCGTTGAAGTTCTACATTTCTGGGAACTACACGGGTTCGGATACTTCGGCGGCTCTCGGTGACAAGTTGACGATCGTTGCCTATCTGACTTCCAACGGCTTCTTCGAAATTTCCGGAGTAACGGCCGTTGACAGATGGAACAACTTCCGCAGCGATACCACAAGCTGGGCAATGGATGACGTCACCAATGGTAACAACATTTGGCGTGTTGACATTTGGTTGACCGAGCCTTTGCCGCGCGATTTGGCGGTGGGTGATACCATTCTGAAGCACATTTACTTAACGGCTATTGACAATGCCTGCAACTCGAAGACCGACTCGCTCAACTTCGCACCTGCGATTGATATTGAGCCGCCGGTATTCTCGCTTGCAGAATATCATACGATCACCAACGCCGACTCTTCCTCCTGCACTAACCTCGGTGACTCAGTGAGAGTCTTGGCTGACCTGAGTGGCAGCCCCGATATCGCAAGAGTCTATGGCGACTTCCTTGATGCCGGTATTAACGGTAGCAACGAAGAAAATCTGGTTGATCTTGGCACCGGCCAATGGGCCAAGAGATGGAAGATTGGTAGTCTTACCGATCCGACCAAGGATCCCGATCCGCTTTATGCCAAGGGTCCGGGCCTGCCTTCACCGGATCTCGACTACACAGTGAAGCTGTGGGCGTTTGACGATGCCGGCAACTGGGATACGCTCCGTACGAGTGCTCTGACAGCAGTCGTCGGTGGCGGAACCGCGCCGCTTGACACTCGCAGACCTTTTGCCATCGTGGTCGACAGCGTTACGATCAAGAAGATGCCTGCCGGCAAGCTTCGGCTGCTCTGGCCAGCGAACTATCCGTCGCAGGCAAACGACGCCGAGCATTTCTATGTCTATGTTGACTCGACCGGCGCCGGATTCGACTATACTCACGTATTTGGAACCACATTCCAAACCGAGTACAACAACTCGGTTGGTCCCGACACAAACGCCTGGACCTCGGAGCTCCTGACCGACAGCAAGACCTATCGTTTTGTGGTTCGGACCAAGGATGCTTGTGGTAACCCCGAATTCAATACCAACGTTTTCCAGGCCGAAGCCGATGCTAAGGCGCCGATTGCTTGTGTGGTGTTCCCTGATACTGCCAAGTACTATGGTCCAGATCAGCCGCTCAACATTACGGCTACTACGACCGGCGTCGATCTGGATTCCGCTTGGATTACCTATCGCCGTCTCGATATTCCGAGCGGTACCTGGGGTCCGTGGCTGAGCTGGCGCGGCAGTAACTATATGACTGTCCCAGCTGGTGGCCAGACTCTATATGAGAACGTCGATCTTGGGACGGCTCCGTCGACTAAGGGTTATTACCAGCTTTACATCCTGACCAAAGATCTGGCGGGCAACGTGTTGCTGCTGGATTCGGCCATGGTGCATTGCCATGAGTTCTCATTCTTCTGGAACCCGGATGTTCTCGCTGCTGATATCGTTTCGATCAACGGCGCGACTTCACCGCAGACCAATTGCGGCTTTGATGTTTGGCGCGACAGCGTCAACACTGCCGTGGTGTCGGTGAATGGTCCGGTTGCGGATTCGATTTACACAATCGATTCGTGGGTGATCTTCTACGACGTCACCAACAGAGATTCTGTACGCATCGAGTACAAGGATCTGCAAGCGGTGCCGTTTACGTACACATTCAGCGTCTATGATTGGCCGAAATCCAATGACGGCCTCAATACGACGCTGTATGTGAGAATCACCGATACGAGAAACGGTTCGGCTGGTATCGATTCAGCCAGACTTTGCGTACCCGATGTCGTGGCTCCGGATATCTACATGACCTATCCGACAGCTTACCAGCGGGTACCGATTGCGAAGTCGTCGCTGAATACGGTTCCGGTGAGAGCGAAGATTGGTTCGCTTTCGTATGACCCGGATTCACCGGTACGTGTAGAGTTCTTCTATGAACTTGACGGCACGTCGACTTGGGTGAAAATCGGTGAGGCCGGTACGCCTATGGCTACCAAGGGCTTTGGTGGCAAGACGGCACTGATCGCCAACCCATACCCAGAGTTCGAAGTGGCTTGGGACAACTCCTTGCTTGCCGAGGGCTTTGTTTGGTTGAAGGCGATTGTCCATGATAATAAGGACAACACGAAGGAATCGCCTGCGATCAAGGTTTATCTTGATAAGACAGCTCCGTTGATGAAGCTGACGATTGCGGATGCCTTGACCATCAATGGTAAGTTGACGATCACGAAACCAGCTTCTCACGAATATGCCAATCTGGTTGCCGAGATCACCAACAATACAATTGATATCGCGAACGTGGATTTCTTCATTTCCTACCGCGATTCTGTTGACCTCGTTAAGTTCTACCACAAGATTGGTACTGCTTATGCGGGTACTAACAATAGTATCTGGCGGTATCGCTGGAGCATGGATGACTATCCATGGTCAGGCGTGGCGGGGAATTCGGGTTTGACTTCGGGTGCTTCTGTGGGTCAGAATCACGTACACCTGGCGTCTGTCACGGGTATAGAAGTTGGGACCCCCGTCACATTGTCTAATGATGAATTGTCCAAGGCCCTGGGTGGGGATTCCGAGACTCTGATTGTCGATCATATTGATGGCAACACTGTCTACTTCACCACTAACTTGGTCTACTCCTACAGTTTCCAAGACCCGGCGACTTGGCTTGGCGCCTGGTTCAAGTGTGGTTACGACTATAAGTTGCGTGTAAAGGTCACTGACATCGCCGGAAACGTCTATGACGACCAAGATGGCGACGGTCAGTTTGACGATTACACCTTCTGGGCTAACCCGTTTGCCGCGCCGATCACTCTGAATACTCCGGCTGACCTGTCGAAGCTGATCTTCACGCTCGACTGTGGTGCGCCGCAGGTTGCGATTAGTCAAGTCGTGACGACGAGTAACACGGAGACGCGCACTTATGAGACTCCGTCTTCACTGCTTGGCGGTCCAGCGGAAGTCTATATGAAGAAGGGTGAAGCCCTGACTGTGAATTCGGTCGTGCTTGATTCGCTCTTTGATCTTGGTGGTGTAAGGAAGGTTGAATACTTCTTCTACTCACCGGTCTATGGCGCCTACAAGTCGGTCGGTTTTGCGACGGCATCACCGTTTAATATCAGCTTTGACCCGTTTGCTTTGGGTCTGATTACTGATGCTTCCGTGCAGGTGAACGAATACCAAGGTTACATTGAGGCTGTCCTGACCGACAGTTTGAATCAAACCAGTTCGGATGAGATCACTTGCTGGGTGCTTGATACCTTCCCGGGCGAATCCAAGTGGAAGACCCCGACGCACACTTACGTGTGGGGAACGGTTGATCTTAGCATCTGGGCGCTCAACGGTGAACGCTATCATAATAGCTATCGTCAGGTAGTCTATAAGTACATGCCGACAGGCGGCAGCACTTGGACGACTATCGCGACCGTTCTACAGATCGACGGCGCGTCTCAGTACTTCGAGGCGCAGTGGCCGACACTGAACATGGTGCCGGACGGTTCCTACATCCTTGGTTTTGAAACCACGGATAAGAACCTGAATGTCCAGCCGATCGCGAACAACCCACAGATTACAGTGATTGTTCAGAACGCGTTGCCGACAGTGGCGATCACGTCACCGCTGAATGGGGAGTTCTTCTGCTCTTCAACCTATTTCAAGGCGGATGCAGCTAATGGCCCAATTGGGGCTGTGGACTTCCAGTACAAGGCAGTTACGAGCAGCTCGTGGACTAACTTCCGTGGTACGACTGACAACTTCCCGCCGTATGGGAAGTACTTTGATACCACACTGGCGGATGGTTACTATCAATTCCGCTCTTACGCCTTAAATCAGGCTGGTAGAATTGTTTATAGCGATCCTATCACTCTGTTCTATGACGGTACTAGCCCGCTGGCGCGTATCACTTCGATTCAAGCCACGCTTAATCCATATCCGACAGACACTGTCGACGTGGAGTGGCACAATGACGGCTCAGCTTGGATTAACAAGGCGATCGGCACCGTGCAGGTGACGACGGCGGCGTTTGACTCGCTGTCACCAGTGGGCTCAGCGTCGATTTACAACTCCGGTATCGCATCCATCGGCTTATATCTGACAGCAGGCGATTCGATCGGTGCTCCGGGTCCGTCAGAGCTTATTGCCGAGATCTCTCCGGCTACTGATGGATTCCACACCTTCACTTGGGATATCAGTGGACTGGCTGTTGGCTGGTACACACTGATATTCAAGGCCTATGATAAAGCCGGTTGCGGTATGGGTGAAGACACGGTGAGTGTCGACATTATTGAGTTCCATGAATCGGTCGGCTTGGTTGCCGGACTGTTCCATGGCAAGATCGTCGGCGTTTCGTATTCCGGCGAAACCGTGCAGTTCCAGTACAAGACGACTGGTGACTGGATTCCGATTGGGATCGGATCACAGGTGGATTACGCAACCAAGTCTCTGTACTACCCAGAGGGTAGGTGGCAGGACTATGGCGTGTACATAGCCGGCTGGGCTCCGACCGATGGTAACTACCAGTTGAGAATGCTCACGGGCTATGGCGACTCTCTCGCTCCAGTGTTGAGCGTCACTATCGCCAATGGCGCAATAACTACCGTCACGTCGAATCCCGCTACTGGTTGGGGTCCGGGTACGGTAGAGGTCAATCAAGAAGAAGGTTGCAATCTTGATGGTATAGCTCGCTTTACCTCAACCTACGGTTATCCGTTTGGTGTTGGCATAGCTTACAACGTGTATGCCGATGAACTCGCTTATGAGCTCATTGATTTCCGCAATCTTCCTCAGCAGAACCCGGCCAGTTTGTATGCCGGCCCAGTAGGAATGACTAGTGGCGGCGCTAATCGTGACAGCACGCACAGCTGGCGTGGCATCACCGACGTTCAAGTGGACTTCTGCGACTACAGCGGTGTTGTTGGTTACGCTAAGGCGCTGACAACCGGCACTTTCTGGGTCACGAAGGATCTGGGCACGGGTGGACCGATCACGGTCGCAACTAGTCCGTTGGATCAGGTCACTGTCACTATTCCACCGGAATGGACTGATGACCAAGTGGGCTGGAAGAATGAACTGGTAATTTGGGGATCGAGCACTCCTGCTGCTTCGATTGCTCAGGACTGGCTCCTGACGCCGATTACCAACCGTGCTGGCAATGCCAACTACATTGGTTTGCCGAGTCGGCACTGCCACGGGCTTTGCCGTGCCGCTGATGATCAGCGCTATGCGATCATCAAGATGACGTACGACCAAACCTGCAATATACCTGAAGAGTCTCTGATGGTAGCTTACTGGGATGGCGAAGGTAACTGGCTTACCGACGACATCTACTTCCCATCTACCGTGTACAACCACGGTGAAGGGTTCAATACTGCCGATCATACGGTAGAGTTTGCTGTCACTTGCTTCAAGGGTACCTATGCCGTAATCAAACGGACGCCGCTTGCCAACACAGGTGGTATAACTCGCATGTTCGTCGATCCGCTTTGCCACGGCTATACGAACGGCTACCCGTCGTTCGGTTATCAGTTCCGCGAAGTCTGGGCGAATTCGGTCGACTGGAGTACTCTGGAAGTCATGGTGGATGGCGTGCGGATCTACACTAACGAGTCGTTCCCCGCTGTGAAACCGAGTCCTGCCCCCACGGCGACTGGAGCTAAGACCGTTCTAGGTAGCTGGGCTAAGGGCTGGACGTTCAATATCGATGAAACTGCAGCTCGGCTCTATTTCGACCACTACACGTGGAGTTACAACAACGACTCGGCATGGTACGACTATTATGCGGCCCTCGAATGCGGGGTACATATCCTCACGATAAGTGCCCACGACCAGCAAGGTCGTACGTTGGATCTGACGGATACCATCAACGTTGATTGCGTTAAACCGGTCGTCGTCTTCCCGAACAAGTATGTTGGTAAGGACCCGACGATCAAGTTTACGATTACTGATGATCTAGCCGGCGTGAATTGGGACGCGGTATATGTGGATGTGTTCTTTGTCACCAAAGACACCGCTAACTACTACGATTATGCCCAGGAGAGAGTCGCCTTTATCCAGACTTTCTTCCCGGATCAGATCAAAAACTATCTGTCCGGTAACACCGTCACGATCACGACCAGTTACAACCTGGAGAATGTCCGTGGCATGCTGGTAGTGGTTTACGACGGACATCGTCGAGTTTCAACCGATGATTACAACAACTGGGGTATCGATCCTGGTGCTTACGATCAGTTTGATGAGTACTACTTCCCCGATGGTGGTGCTTCTGATTGCGTAGGCAACTATGCGACGCCTCACGTTCAGTACTTTACCGTCGACAGCAAGTCTCCGACAATTGTTCGGAATTCGACAACGACTGTCTGTCCGATGGTGTTCACAATCTCTGATGATGGCTCTGGTATCAGTGACAGCAGCATTGTGATCCGTGAAAACGGCACAGTCTTGCCAGCCTCGGCTGAGCAGACTTCTGCTTCTGCTGTCAACAGTAGTGGTAAGTGGTTCTTCGCGCCTTCTGGCGGCGGCGGATTGCTTTACTACTGCCCGACTCCGGGTGCTATCGCAGAAATCACGATTACCGACGCTACCGGCAACAAGACGGTTATTCTGGTCAGTCCTGAGTCTCCGCTTGGTGAAGGCGATGTCGTTGGTGAGGCTGGTCCGAACCCGTTTGATCCGGCCAAAGACGAGTCGATGAACATTAGGGTTACCCTTAATGTTTCCGCTTACGTGACTGTGAAGATCTACGACATGGGTGGTGACTTGGTGACGACGCTAAGAAACAACATCCGGATGGAAGCCGGTCCTACCTATGTTGGTTGGAACGGTACTACAGAAGGTGGCACGACAGTAGCTAACGGCGTCTACCTCGCTCATATCGAGGTGACAGGCGTTGGTGGCGGTAATGCCTCGACTGTGGTCAAAATCGCAGTGGTTCAGAAGTAAAAAGGAAAGATGGATGAGTCTCCCCTAACCGGGAGACTCATCCGACGAACTTGAAATGAACTCTTATTGTATAGGAGGGGAGATTTCGAAATGAGGAATCACCTGATGAAGTTAGTAATCTTCGCCGGTTTACTTTCGATTCTCCTGGTGGGAGGAAGCGGTCTGGCCTTAGCCGAGGACAACCATGCCTTCACGACATTCCGTGCGGGTGTCGGTGCGCGTGCCCTGGCTATGGGTGGTGCCTATACCGCTGTTGCGGATGACGCAACAGCCGGCTATTGGAACCCCGCCGGTCTTACCGGTATCGAAAGATTCAATCTGTCCAGCATGATTGCGGCGAATATGTCCTATGATCGGCAGTACAACTATGTCGCTCTGGGATACAATTTCGGAAGAGCCGGCTGGGGAGCATTTTCCTGGGTGAATGGCGGAATCAATGACATCAGCAAAACGGACGGCGAGTTTCACCCGTTGGGTACGTTTAATGCCGATGAGCATGGATTTCTATTCAGCTATGGTAATAAGATGAACAAGCTTAATGTCGGCATGACCTTCAAGGTCGGCTATCAGAAGATCGACACCTACTCCAAAACCGGTGTTGGCTTTGATGTTGGTTTGAAGTATTTATTGACTGACAATGTTCATCTTGGAGTGACTGCGCGTGACCTTGGGACGAAGATCGGTCGGGATGAAGTTCCGGCTAACTTCAACCTTGGTATCGCCGCTTTTGCATTCGAGGGCTTTACCTTCGCGGCTGATGTCCAGAAGATTCAGCATCGCTCGAATGCTATCGTGCATCTCGGTTCCGAGTATGACTATGAATTCGCCACGAATTACTTCGGCGCTGTCCGCGCTGGTGTTAATGATGGCAAGTTCACGGTTGGTGCAGGCCTTACCGTGATGGGCAAGTACTCACTGGACTATGCTTATGTCACCGAGGCAGAGAATTTCCTCGGCGAGAATCATCGCGTCTCCTTGACGCTGAGCTTCTAAGCGAAGATTGCTTCGAAGATTGACGCCCCGTTCCTGATGGAACGGGGCGTTTTTTTGTTTCTCAAAAGGGCACTTGTTGTGTAAGTGCTGAGAAGCAAAAGGGTGCCTCTTCGGAAAGGCCAGTTTCTGCTTGATTTCAGAGAGGGAAATCTTTAAATAGGGCGTACACTCCAACAAGGTGGTCGGAATTGAAAGAATATCATGAAATTGTCTCGTGTGACATTCCCAAGGAACTGCCGCTTCTGCCACTAACTTCGGCGGCCGTCTTTCCGCACGCCGTAGTCTCTCTGCAGGTGCGTCTCGCGAGATCGTTAAAGCTGCTTGAAGAGAAAGGCGTGGAAAACGAGATATTGGCCACGGCGATCACCAAGAAGGGCATAACAGTTGTCAACTCGATAGACGACATCCATCACATTGGCGTGGCTGTGCGTCTGATCTCGAAAGTGAAACTGCCTAACAATACAGTACAGCTTGTGTTGCAGGGGATCAGGCGTATTGAGGTCGAGCGGTTACTGAAACTGGAGCCGTACATCGAGGCTCACGTCGAATGTCTGCCGGAACCGCAGGGAATTGACGACGCCGCACTGGCTGTGAAACTTGCTTCGGCCCTGGCTCTGTTCGAGCAACTTAGCGAGTTTGACAACCGCTATCCGCCGGAAATGGTGCAGATTATGAAGGTCAACAGCGAAGACTACGGCAGGTTCGCAGATTTGCTGGCGAGCTATCTCAACTTCGGACTTGGCGAGAAGCAGTATTTGGTTGCGGCCGTTGACCTTGGCGAGCGCTATGACCGGTTGATCCGCCTGATGACCGCTGAGATGCAGAAATTGCAGGTCTCCGCTGAAGTTATCCGACAGGTGCAGGTCGATGTTGACAAGAGCCAACGGCAGTTCTATTTGCGCCAGCAATTGGATGCTATCAAGAAGGCGTTGGGAGAGGGAGAGGGGGCAGGCGAGGAGCTGCAAGAGGTCAGGAAGAAACTGACTGAAGCCGACTTACCAGAGGGTGCACGAAACGCTGCCGATCGAGAGCTGGAGCGGCTAAACAATATATCGCCAATGTCCGCAGAGTATAACGTTGTTCGAACCTATCTCGATTGGATAGTCGACCTACCTTGGAAGAAGTCGTCTACTGACAATGTTGACATAAAGCAAGCGCGGGAAATCCTTGAAGCTGACCACTATGGTTTAGAAAAGGTCAAGGAAAGGATATTGGAGTTTCTGGCGACTCGACATCGGAAGGAGAACCCCCATGGACCGATACTCTGCTTTGCCGGCCCTCCGGGGGTCGGTAAGACATCTTTGGGTAGGTCTATAGCTCGTGCATTGGGTAGGAAGTTCGTCCGGATTTCTGTAGGTGGAATGCATGACGAAGCGGAGATTCGAGGTCACAGGAGAACGTATGTCGGAGCGCTGCCAGGCAAAATCATTCAGGAGATTAGAAACTGTGGTTTCAACAACCCACTGTTTATGATTGACGAGATTGACAAGATGGGGTCAGATTTTCGTGGCGATCCATCTTCGGCGATGCTGGAAGTGCTTGATCCGGAACAGAATTTCACATTCCACGACTTGTATCTCGATCTGCCTTTTGATCTTAGCAAAGTCTTCTTCATAGCGACAGCTAACATGCTGGACATGATTCCGCCACCACTGCGGGACCGCATGGAAGTGATTACGATATCGGGCTATACGCTCATGGAGAAGGTCAAGATCGCCCAGAAGTACCTGATAGCAAGACAGATCGATGCAACTGGACTCCAGGATGGCGAAATTGAGTTTACTGAGGAAGCTCTTAGCAAGATAGTGTCGGGCTACACCTATGAGGCCGGAGTTCGCAATTTGGAGAGGAACATCAGCTCAATCTGCCGAAAGGTAATTGTGCGCATTCTGGATGGGACAATCAAGGGAGCGAAGATAGACGAGGCAAAGGTTGAGGAACTCCTTGGACCACCAGAGGTCATTCAGGAAGTTGCCAGTCGATCACCGGAGGTGGGAATGGTTACGGGCTTGGCTTGGACACCTGCAGGAGGAGACCTTCTGTTTATCGAGACCACAAAGATGAAGGGTTCGGGGAAGGTGATGGTGACCGGTCAACTGGGATCTGTTATGGAGGAGTCGGTAGAAGCCGCGTATTCGTACGTCCGCTCCAAAGCCGATGTCTTGGGAATCGACCCGGAGGTCTTTGAGACCGTTGATGTTCATATTCATTTTCCGGAGGGCGCCATTCCCAAAGACGGACCGTCCGCTGGGATGGCAGTGACCGTAGCTCTGATCTCGCTATTCACAGGACTGCCAGTCTATCCTGACATCGCGATGACTGGTGAAGTGACTCTGAAAGGGCGAGTACTGCCGATCGGAGGGCTTAAGGAAAAGAGTTTGGCTGCCTACCGCGGTGGGATCAAGCGTGTGGCATTCCCTGAAGGCAATATCAAAGACTTGACCGAGATACCTCCTGAAGTGAAGGCTGGACTGGAATTTATACCGATCAAGACCGTCGATGACGTTCTTCAACATGCGCTGGCACACATTATTGTGCCGACGAGCGATGTGATTGATGAGATCCAGCACCTGACGAACGGACAAACGGGATAGTTACATTGGGATATACTGCAATAGAAAGGAGCGATACCGTTAGGCATCGCTCCATTGGTCTTTTGAGACCCTTAGAGGCTACGGTTATGAAGCCTCGAACCTAAGAGTGCTTCACCTGACAATCCCACAGGGGGCAGGTCCACCGGCGAAGATGTAGTTCAGGAGGTAGATTGCGTCGCCAAGGTCGTGGCTACCGTCACAGTCCATGTCGCCATGATAGGGATCGATGGGGTTGGCGCCTCCCTGGAATATGTAGCCAATCAGATAGATGACGTCGGCGATATTGATCCTGCCCGAGCCATCGACATCGCCGTAGATCGGAGTCCCTCCAGTGACGACAATTTTCGTTTTGACCTCGGAATCAAACCAGTCGGCCGCCTCCGCCTGAATCAGTTTTCCTTTCCCAGTGTAAGTCAGCATTTGGCTATTGCTGCAGCAGCCTCGGCTGGGGCCCAGCCAAATGCCAATCGTCATGTTCCTAGCCGTGTCAGGCCAGAATCCTGCCCATCCATGTTCCACTGGCCAATTCAGAGTCGGCTCGATCAGCCCCGCAAAGTGAAGCAATGCACCTGCAAGCATTCCGTTAGAGCTTACAGTCACTGTTGCAGTCGCAGTGTCCTGAATGAAGGTGGCATTTGCCGACGTCGGGATATTCTTGGGAACGGGTAAGGTGTCTCCGACGATGATCCGATATAGGAAGACAAGATCCCTGAATGTCAGCGTGACTCCATCGCCATTGATATCTGTCTGCGCGACTTGTTGTCGCCAGTAGATCGGATTGAAGGCAGACATACCAAGGTAATAGTAGTTCCAGAATACCACGAGATCAGCGATCTCGTTGGGAAGGTTATTAAGATTCAGGTCACCGTGAGTATCAGGGGGCGGAATGATCCGTATGGAACCGCTTTGATAGTTGACGCGCCGCACTGCTGTTTTGCCCGGCATACTCGCACAGCTTTCCGGTGTGCCATTCAAACTTGGCAAGGTGCTTGGCGTCGGCAAAGGTAGCGTGTCGTACAAGCCGTAAACCGACTTGGCGAGAAAAAGGGAATCACCGGCTACGGAGGCCAGTACGTTGTCGCCACAGTCCTTCCAGTAGAAGGAAATCGGAGAGAAGGACATAAGGTCCGCACTCGCGGCCACCTGGAAAGTGAGGTAGGCCAGAGAAAGGCCGTAGTAGTTGTAGCAAGTCGGATGAGAGTTCCCGTTGTTGATGTCGGCTATGGCCACTACTCTTATCAGACCCGACGGGCATGAGTCAGTGCACCCGCTGTTGATCGATGTGCGATATGTGAAGTACTCCCACCCGCAGTTCGTGAGCGTTTGTCCCTTTACCACGTCCACGAGCGTCAGTACTTGTGGGTTGTATCCGATCAGGATGCTGAATCCGCTGACGATTATCGGACTTGCTCCTTGGTCTTGGTAGAGATCAACCATAAAAGTAGCAAATCCGCCGGAATAGCTGGCACGCCCACCGATATCCACATACGGACTGGTCTGGGCGTGGACAGCAGCGGGCAGAAGTAGCAAAGCGGCACAGATAAACATGAACATAAGCGCCAGAGACTGACTCGGTCGGCGCAAAAAGAAAGTGCGTTCAGACATGGATCCTCCCGTGAACAGGTAACTTCGGTTCGTCTACAACGCTAACGAGGGTTCGATATGCGGCTCGGTATTACTTTCATCGGTACAACTGTAACGTAATCTTAACCTTAAGCTAGACAAATATAACTAATCCCATCCCCAAAAGCAAGGGATTTTTGGCCGGGTTAGTGGACTTGTGCAGCCCTGATTCCCAACCGCCCAGCGTCGGAAGACACGTCTGCCCAGCCATTCGATTTGTGGAACCGCATTCCCGCCAATTCGTTAAACACAAATAGAACATGGGCTGCGAGTCATACTCGTTGTGAAAGGAAGTGAGCTCTGGGTGGCGCTGGAAAGGGTTGCCAGGCTGTCAAAGCGAGAGTAACTCGTCAGGGTCAGATAACCGCAATGCTTGGGTTGCCTGTGCCGGGCGGCAAGACAGAAGTAACTGTGATGGAGGTTAGATAATGAACGCGCTGAAGACAACATTCTTGATGGCTCTGTTGATGGTGTTGGCTGTGTTTATCGGTTACACGATCGGCGGAAACGGGGGAATGATGATCGCCTTCATTTTTGCTCTGGGCATGAATCTGGTCAGCTACTGGTTTTCCGACAAGATCGTGTTGAAGATGTACAAGGCAGCGGAGATTACGGAATCGGAGTCGCCGCGGCTGTTTACAGATGGCGATTTCGCGATCGCGAGAGTATCTCGCCGATGAGGATGGCACGCGATTTCATGGTAACCCGCGTGATCTGGCATCCGCATTGGCCAAGCTGCAACGCGGGGCAGAGCGGATGCCGATGCAAGCAACTCCGGCGACAGCACACATGTTTATCGTCAATCCTTTGACCGGCGGGGGACTAATGAGCCTGTTTAGCACGCATCCGCCGATGAAAGCGAGAATCAAGCGGTTGGAAGCGATGCGTTTCTGAATCAAGGACGTTTGGCGAAGACGCCTTAGCCGCCAGGTAGAATCCGTAATTGTAAGCCACCTTTTCACGGCTTCCCACGGAAGAACGCCCCCGAGCCGATTACGGCTCGGGGGCGTTGGCTGTTTTAATGGGTAACGTCCCATGTGGGTGTGAGTTCTTCAGCCACCTATTTGCAGGCACTGCAAGGCACCGCACCGCCAGAGAATATGTACGCGATCAGATACACCACATCCGAGATATCAACCGCGCTGTCGCAGTTGGCATCACCAGAAAGCAATGGCGATGGCGCTGACCCACCGGAGAAGATGTAAGCAATCAGATAGACGACATCAGAGATGTCGACGGTGCAATCGGCATTGACGTCGCCACAAACAACATAGGTAGCGGAGGACGGGTCTACGACGGTCAGACTCAGCGAGGCTGTGTCGACCTTGGCCGGAGAGCTATTATCACGCAGGGCGACGCTGAAATACCAGGTTGCTTTGTAGGTAGGCTTGCCGGAAATCGTGGCGGCCGTGCCGCCTTGGAAGCTCAGCCCGTAAGGCATGTCGCCTGATACAAGCGACCACGTAAAGGGAGCTACGCCACCAGCACTCTGAAGTTTCATGTAGTAACATCGCTGGAAGTAAGCGCTGGGGAGGATCGGAGCCGGATGAATATGCACACTGTCGTCGCACCAGTCACCAACTCCGTCGCTGTTGGAATCCCATTGATCATTATTGTTTACCAACGGGCAGTTGTCGCAGGCGTCACCAAGACTATCGGCGTCGCTGTTGGTCTGTGATAGGTTCGCAACATACTTGCAGTTGTCGGCGGCGTTCAAGAGGCCATCATTGTCGATGTCGGGATCGCAGGCGTCGCCGAGACCGTCGCCATCTACATTAGACTGCGTGGGATTGGCTACGTTAAGGCAATTGTCGCAGGCATCTCCGAGGCCGTCGTGGTCGGTGTCGAGCTGATTGCTGTTGGCGACTGTCGGACAATTGTCAATAAGATTGAGGATCCCATCATTATCCCAATCGTGATTCGCAATAGGTCGCACGACATTGCTGCCGATCCCGCATTCGCCCCACTTGATAAGGAAGTAGCCGCCGAGGCGAGCCCAAGTTGCTCCCCAACTGTTTTTGCATATCCAAGCGCCTTGGTCTGTGCCGCAGGCATTGTCATCCCAACCGACAATCACGACAAGATGCCCACCCTCAACTACTCCCGAAGCATATTGGTAGCAGCCACTCTTATAGCTGTAGAAATCGGTGTAGACGGTGAAAGTAGTGGTAACGGGTCCCAGGAGAAGAGCCTGCTTGATGGAGGCAACATCGTTGGGAACGTAAACCCAATCTTCAAGTTTGACCACTACCCGGCACTGATCTTGAGTGCAGGGGACGGCGTCGCTGGCCTGATAGGGCATGCACATTTCGCTAACAGCGCCGAAGGTTTTGAACAGATCGTAAACCGGTTCCGTCCAACCACCATCACAACTGGAGCCATAGATATTGCAGGATAACGCCTGTTGTTCGGAGAGATCGAATTCGATGCCGTCAAGATGTTTGATGGCCGCCTCGAAAGCACCAACGGCTCCGAAATCCCAGCAACTGCCGCAGCTACCCTGGTTTTTGACGGGGGTCATGATTCCCGAATCGCGCCAGTCGAAAGCTTTTGGCACGTCCATCATGGGAGAGGCCTTGAATTTCGGTTGCTTGGCAAGCCATTCCTCATAGCCCTCCGGCGGTTTGTAGCCGAGCATCTTTCTCCGTTCTTCAGCCGACAATTCGGAGACGGTCGTTCGACCGGCAATCCAGTGGTAGCCCTTGGCATCGATTTGCTGCTGCAAGGCGGCAATATCCTGATCGGTGACTGCCGACTTGTTTTGTGCGGAGAGAGAACCGATGATCGTGAGGACAAACAAGAGAAAAAGTAGTTTGCGGGTCATAGCATGCTCCTGAACAAAATCCTAGACGGACCAGTTTAAGATAACTGTAGTGGAGCGATTTGTCAAGGCTTTCTCGCAAAAGAACTGCTGCAACACGAATGTGATCACCTTCCCGTTCCGGCCGGTTCTGTGTCGTGACGAACCGCCTGTCCACAAACCTTTCCTCGCGGCGCGGGGCAAAACGGATATCAATGCAGGCAACTCCGGCGACAGCACATATGTTTATTGTTAATCCTCTGACCGGGGGGGACTGATGAGCCTGTTTAGCCGCATCCGCCGATGGAAGCGAGAATCAAGCGGTTGGAAGCGATGCGTTTCTGAATTGAGAACGTTTGGCGAAGATGCTATAACGCTATGTAAAATCAAATTGTGAACCACTCTTTCAATACCCCACAGAAGAACGCCCCCGAGCCGATTGCGGCTCGGGGGCGTTGGCTGTTTTAATGGGTAACGTCCCGTGTGGGTGTGAGTTCTTCAGCCACCTATTTGCAAGCGCTGCAAGGCACCGCACCGCCAGAGAATATGTACGCGATCAGATACACCACATCAGAAATATCAACCGCGCTGTCGCAATTGGCATCACCAGAAAGCAATGGCGATGGCGCTGACCCACCGGAAAAGATATAAGCGATCAGATAAACGACATCGGAGATGTCGACTGCACAATCAGTATTGACGTCGCCACAAACAACATAGGTAACAGAGGATGGGTTTGCGACGGTCAGAGTCAGCGCGGCGGTGTCGACCTTGGCCGGAGAGCTATTATCACGCAGGGCGACGCTGAAATACCAGGTTGCTTTGTAGGTAGGCTTGCCGGAAATCGTGGCGGCCGTGCCGCCTTGGAAGCTCAGCCCGGAAGGCAAGTCGCCTGATACAAGCGACCACGTAAAGGGAGCTACGCCACCAGCACTCTGAAGTTTCATGTAGTAACATCGCTGGAAGTAGGCATTGGGGAGGATCGGACCGGGATGAATATGCACACTGTCGTCGCACCAGTCACCAACTCCGTCGCTGTTGGAATCCCATTGATCATTATTGTTTACCAACGGGCAGTTGTCGCAAGCGTCACCAAGGCTATCAGTATCGCTGTTGGTCTGTGATAGGTTTGCAACATACTTGCAGTTGTCGGCGGCGTTCAAGAGGCCATCATTGTCGATGTCGGGATCGCAGGCGTCGCCGAGACCGTCGCCATCTACATTAGACTGCGTGGGATTGGCTACGTCAGGACAATTGTCGCAGACGTTGCCGACGCCATCCAGATCGGAATCAAGTTGATCCGGATTGGCAATCCAGGGGCAGTTATCAATAGAGTTGGCCACTCCGTCATCATCCCAGTCGGGATTCGTCTGAATATGGGTATAAATGCGTTCGTCGCCTTGTGAGCAGCCCCAACTGCAGTAATAGTTGTCGACCGCATACCAAGTGGTTTGGCTACCTCCCCAACCATAGTTAATATGATAATGGTTAGTGCCGCCAGTATTGTTCCAGCCGTCGATGACAATCGCATGCGATGTGATCGAGAAATAGATCAGGCGTCCGGCGTCAATCTCGGTCTTGATAAGGTCGAACCAGCTTGTGGGGGTGTAGCTGTTACGCGCATAGGAAACGATCGTGTTGTCATATTTGAAGTGACTCACCAACGCTGCGGGAACGTCACTCGAATAGGCCCCTGATTGGCAGGCATTATCAAACCAGATGCCATAATCCATGTTCACAGCGACGCCGGCTTCGTAACATAACTCCGCTACCGCGTTCTTAGCCGCGGTCGGTGAGGAAGAAGTCACGTCGTCTAGCATGCTCGCCCAATCATAGGTGTCGGTATAATCGGCGGTCAGAGTCTGTGTTATGCCACTGGTGCAATTAGAGCTGCCTGTCCAGGAGTAGCTGTGGGTTCCGGCGCCGAAAGCCGGCTTCTTCCAATAATACATAATCTGAGCCATCGCCGTCGCCACGCAACCGACAACGACATGGCCGCCATCGCCAGTTCCAGCGGGGCACATCATATTGTATGGACTGCCCTGATCCCATGCAGAGGTCAGAAGCGGTCCGACCACTGTCTCTGGAGAGCGGAGGCCGGTAGAAAGTGCTGTGGCAAACTGCTTTTGGCTGACCGCAAAACGGTCCCATTGGCTGCGTTCTTCGCGCGAAAAAAGCGGTGTGCCTCTTTCGGATTGCACGGCATCGATACTGCCATAGTTCTCGATGAACAGGCGCATTTGGTGGATCAGGTTTTCGCGCAGCATTTGCGGAAACCCCTGAGTCTGATTGACGTCAAATTGCGAATTCGAAGAATAGACTTTGACTGGCGCCAACTCCTTCATCACGGGCACGACAACATAGCCACTTGGCACAACAGAATAGACTCGCGCCAATACCGTATCGCCCCAAGTCAGATCGGCGCTTGACGAAATGCTAGGCAAAGTGCTTTTTTCCCAATTGCCCTCTCGATTTACGACGTAGGTCAACCAGTTGGCTGCCACCTGATTCATCTCGTCTATGGATGCTCTTTCCGCTAGAAGAGACGGGGTGAGAGACAGTACCGCTAGTACCAAGACGGCAAGAGTCATCGTCCAGCGACTGTACTCTACTGGTCTTGTCTGTTTGAATCGAAGCTGACTGCTCATAAGTGGATATCTCCTAAGTAGTACATACATATCTCCTCCAAACGCCACTTGCAGGTGATCGACAGCATAATCAATCCGACCGGACAAGAACCAAGCACAGTGTCCGGCTGCGGTGCGGTAGGAATAGCGCTGTACTCATGGCCATCTTCAGGCAAGTAACACACTATTATATACTAGATCGGCCAATTCGTCAAGATGTTTTGGTGTCTCAAACGAGACAAAACCGGTCAATGATGATACGCAAGAGGGCGTATCTCGTTGGCGGTCTGAAACATAGACGCGTGAGGGTTGGGGATAGCGAAAGAGTGGCCAACGAAAAAGGGACAGTCGCAATGACTGTCCCTTGAATCTTCGTGACTCCGAGGTTCTTACTTCTTGCCTTTATGCAAGTGGCACATTTTGGCTGGTGGCGCTGCCATCAGGGAGCACCTCTTGCCTTCCTTGGTCTTGCCGGCGCAACGAACCTTCTTCACAGCTTTTTTAGCTTTTGGCACTAACATTTCTCCTTGTACAAAGGGTTAGGGTAGAGAACAGTTTGCATATGTCGCAACACGCTGTCAACAAAAACTTTAGTCGTGGGCATGGTTGCGTGTGATGGGATTAAGCCGTGATTGCAAATAGCGTCGTCGGTGAGGAGAAAATAGGGGGTGGTTCCTCCCTATGTGTCGTGCCAGTGACGCCGATGCTCAACCGCGACACTGTATGTGCTGAAACAGTTAGTGCTTGAATTAGGTGACATATTCCGGTATAAATAGGTTATGAAGATCGTTTCCTCAGTTGAAGAAGCTGTAAACTCGTCAACACTGAGACCGGGGGGTGTGATTTACACCTCCGGCAATGCCGCTGCCCCGCAGGTTCTATTGGGACAGATCGCAAAGGACACCTCTATTAAGGGTGTTTCCATCTATGGTGTGTTGCTTCTTGGCGAAGGGCTTCACCCGCTGTTCACGAAGGAGCGTTGCCGTGATATCACTCATCGCGTCATTTTTGCCAGCTACCTGACACGGGAAGCGGTGAACAACGGCTGGGCTTTCTATCACCCAATGCATTTGTCGGAGATCCCGAAGTACATGAAGCTGCGGATGAAGCCGAATGTTGCACTGATCTCCGTTGCCGGTCCCGATATCGGCGGCCGCTACAGTCTGGGTACGACCGTGGAGGGGGTACTGTCGGCGGTGGAATACTGCAACGCCACCGGTGGCATCGTCATCGCCGAGCGCAATAGGCAGATGCCGTTTGTCCTTGGAACGACAATCGCTGAAAACAACATCGACTACATCGTAGAGGCCGATTATCCGGTGCCTACCAGCCCGATCAAGAAGCCGGATGAGGTTGCCACGCATATTGGTGAGATCATCACCGCGCTCTACATTGAGGACGGCTCAGGCGACGAGCCGGGTTCAACGCTGCAATATGGTATTGGTGAAGTCCCGGAGGCAGTCACGACGGCAATTCTCAATAAGGGTGTGCGTGATCTCGGAATTCACACTGAATTGTTCTCCGGCGCACTGGCGCGGTTGATCATAGGGGGCGCAGTAAGCAACAAGTGGAAAAAACATCTCAATTTTTCGGTGTCGTCGATCTTTCTGGCTTCAGATCAGGAGGGCTACGATTGGATGAACAAGAACAGCGCGATTCAGAGTCGTCCCAGCAACTACACCAACAGTGTTTTCAAGATCGCCGAACAGCCCAAGATGGTCGCGATCAACAGTGCCATCGGAGTTGATCTGCACGGCAATATCTGGGCGGATTCGCTCGAAGCGCGCAAGATCTATTCCGGTGTCGGTGGTCAAAGCGATTTTATCCGGGGCGCGCAATACTCCGACGGCGGTGTGGCAATCATCGCATTGAAATCGAGTACTAAGAGTGGCATATCTAAAATCATTGACCGTTCACCGGCCGGTATCACAACAACTGCAATTCCTGCGGATCAGGTGATTCTGGTGACGGAGAATGGCGCCTTTGATCGTCGCGGCCTGAGTCTGGGTGAGCGTGCGATCGGTATCGCCCATCTGGCGCAACCGGAACACCGTGAACGCCTGCTGAAGACTATCGTCGACGATCCGGCCTTCCACAAGCCGGCACATGCATTCACGAGAGAAATTGCCGGCTTCACGTCATACGAAGACGCGGTCAAGCGCCTATGAGGGCGCTCGTCGCGGCTTTCTTTCAGCCAACATTATCGGGCAGAAAACGGGTCCGAGTTTAAGGCGTACCTGCCGCTCAATCCCGACGGCGACCTATGCGTTTTGTGCCACAGAAAATAAACTGATCCGCGGCCAGGAACCCTTTCCGGCGCGGTCAGGAATCCTTTTCCTGACCGTTCTCATATCGCTCATAAACTCGGTAGCCCACCCAAAGCGCAGCGACAGGTAGGTTTCAAAGCCACCAACAAAAACCCCTTGACACTGACCGCGAGAAGCGCATCTTTATAGAGGATATTGTCGTGGACAATCCACGGGAGGGATCGATGAATAATCGCTTGCGCGAGAGCAGTAATGGCGTATTAGTTGAGAGTGGCACTTGGTATCAGGATTGGCCGGTAATCATACCGGCAGGACTTGGGTTGGGAGAAAGATGAGTCTACTGCATTCAATGTCGAAATCCGTGGGCTTTTCCCTAGGTAGTCTCGGTACAGGGCGCGTTGGAATAACGCCTGCCGTCGGACAAGCGCTCGCTGAGGCGGCCTCAGTTTGTTTAGATGAACGCGGTCACTTAAGTCCCACCATCATTATCATTTCTGGCGACCAAGATGCGAGAGCCACGGTCACTTGGCAGACCCCAACAGATCAGGCAAAGCGATGCTGGAATGACGATCAAGTTGCAACAGAACATGGTGCTTACGGAGTAGCATCACTTCTTGTGGAGCAATGTGGACTAGAGGTAGTGGAGAGGTCAAAGAAGAAAACGGGCTTTGACTTCTGGCTCGGCGACAAAGACAATCGCCAACACCTTTTTCAAGGAAAGAGCCGACTTGAGGTTTCCGGTATTAGGAATGGCCCGAAGGCAGCTGTCGAAAGTCGAGTGAAGCAGAAAATGAAGCAGACGGAAGTGTCGGATGGCAAATTGTCCGCCGTGATTGTCGTAGTGGAGTTCGGCGCTCCAGTTGCCAAAATGGTGGAACGATGCAAGAAATAGACGATCTTCACCGGAAGGCCATGGCCTTGGCCGACCTTGCTGATCAGGCCAAGCGCAGCGGTAATATTGATGAATATGAGAAATTGAATCGCGAAGCCTTGCAGTACGAATCGTCCGCTGCTTGGCAAGTTGTTGGAGACATCTCTTTCGAGCCGTCCCGTTCTGTCTTGCTTCGAAGCGCAGCCACTCTTGCTATCGAGTGTGGTGAACTTCGCGATGCCGAACGACTCATTGGAGCGGCACTCGGAGGCGAGCCACCGTCCGAAATTGCTGATGAACTTCGGGACTTGTTAGAAGATGTGTATTTTTATCGACATCTTGAGGTGAAGGGAATCACATTGAACCCCGGAGAGGTGCAGATGGTGCTGGAGGGCAAAGCCGTCGGTTTCGGAATCGCACGAAGCGACGCATTCATTCAGCGAGTAAGAGATTTGGAGACTCTTCTTTGCAGGACAGCTGAGCGCCGCCTCGGACTCGAGTTTAGAGAGGCAGGGCGTCCGAAGAAGAGTATTGCCGACAACTTAGAGTTGTACCTTTCTGTTCCGCGTGCCGCTAGTTTTGCTGTAACGCTAAGATTGGGCCAAAGCCCCCAGTATGTTCTTCCTGGTATGGACCTTACGACAGAGACAATGAGGGACCTCCTTGACGGCATCTCGATGGTGGTTGATGGCGACCTCGATAAGCTGGAGAGGTCTATTCCGGATGAGTCCTACCGCATCAATTTCATTAGCTTGGTTGAACGACTTGCTCCTGATGGGGAGGACATTCGTACAGTTGGATTCACAGCCGCGACGGATCAACAGGAGCGCGTAGTTGCGCTTACCGCACCCAAGAAAGAACTCCGAGAGCGTATACAACATCTCCGCCACATGAAGCCGCCGGAGAAGACGACTGAGCTAATTGAGATCCGCGGAGTACTTCTTGAAGCAAATGCCAAGAAACGCAAGGAAGGCGTAATTGAGGTAGTTGACTCTCAGAGTAACTCACATAAGATTTTCGTGCCGAGGGGCATGATGAGCGACATCGTCAAGCCAATGTTCGAGGAGGAGGTCGTCGTAGTCGGTGTAAGGCGCGGCAACAGAATTGATCTCCAGAGCATTGATCCAGCAGAGCTAGTTTCGTAGGTCGAAACCCCCTGTGGCACAACGCCTGACTTGCTAATCTCCCTTCGGGGTTTCGACAATTCCTTCCCGTCCTCACTACCTTTTTGTAGCGCCATTGTAGATAAATCTCCCCCACTTTGTACCCCACCCAAAGCCTTGCGTCGGGTGGGTTTTTCTTTGCTGGCTCTATATTGTGTCGGGCCTCTGCCGCTGATGTGAAACCACAACTTTATCCCGTTCCGTTGGGTCTTGCGCTCCGCCTACCACCAATTCCTCAGCGATACCAATTACTTAGCGGAGCGTGTGACCCGACGGCCACCAACTTTTTGTAGCGCCCCACTGCAAAAACATTCCCCACACCAGTTTTGTAGGTTGAAACCCCCTTATGGTACAGCGCTCGGCTTAGCGACACGCTTCTGCGGGGGTTTCGACATTTCTTCTTCTAACGGATTGAACCACTCCCCTTTTTGTAGCGCCTCACTGCAAAAACATTCTCCACAACAGTTAGTAGAACGCTGGTTGCGGCACCGAAGGTCACCCCGGAGTGCTCTGTGGGTCGGGTGATTAGCGGCAGAGTGTGCACAACGTTCGCCCTGAGCTTGTCGAAGGGCGCACCATGCACAGCACTACCTCCTACTCGACCAGGAATCGCCTGCGGTCTAACGGCAACGACTAAGCTAAATACATAATGCCGAACAATAACCGTTACGATCCAGGACATGTTCGTACTTCGCCGTGGTGAGTGAGTCTGTCGGTACCGAAGGCCTAGTGGCTCGCGCTGTTAGATACAAGCCGTCCGGCTGACACGCCTTGATGTGTTTATGCGCCGTC
>CAIYYT010000047.1 GCA_903930455.1 uncultured bacterium
GAAAAGAAAAAGTGGTTTATGTGAAGCCTATCCCATAATCCGATTTTGCTTGATGTCGCGGTTATCCCAGCTCAGGCTTGACAGTTGGCTCGGAACTCCGTTGATTCCCTTCAAAGTATGAACAAGAGACTGCTGGAAATTGTCGGGTCCGTGGTTGCCATGGTATTGTTCACGGTGGCACTCTGGGTGTTGCACCGGGAACTGGCGCACCATAGCCTCGCCGATATTATCACCCAATTGCGGTCAATACCAGTTCCCCATCTGCTGCTGGCATTTCTTTTCACGGTGCTGAGCTATCTGGCGCTATCCGGATATGACATGCTGGCGTTACGCTACATCAAGCACCCAATAGAGTACCCCAAAGTGGCGATGACGTCATTCATCACATACGCGATCGCCCATAATCTTGGTTTCTCGGTATTCACCGGCGGATCGTTGCGATATCGCATTTATGGCGCGTGGGGATTGTCGGCTTTTGAAATCACCAGTCTGATGGGCTTCGGTGTAGTGACATTCTGGCTCGGCTATCTTACAGCCGCGGCAATCACATTGACGACATGGCCGCTGGCAATTCCAACTCAGATCAGGCTGCCGTTTGAATCGACATTCCCATTGGGGCTGCTGATGTTAGTGATCTTGTTGGCCTATCTGACTTGGATCTTGATTATACGCAGGCCGCTTAAGATTAGGGAATGGCAATTCGACGTGCCGTCGCGCGGGGCGACCTTTGCGCAAATGGGGCTGGGAATGTTCGATTGGCTGGTGGCTTCGGCGGCAGTCTTTATCGTTCTCCCGGATGCCGTGCAAATCAGTTATCTGCACGTGCTCGCCATCTTCTTGTTGGCGCAGATCGCCGGGTTGGTCAGTAATGTCCCGGGGGGGTTGGGTGTCTTTGAAACGGTATTCATCCTGCTGATCGGACCGGTGGCGTCACCCGCGGAGCTAATCGGATCACTGCTGGCTTATCGTATCATCTACTATCTCGTACCACTAGTCCTTGCTGCTTCTTCTTTGGCGGCATTTGAGGTCTCTCGCCGTGCCGAAGGACTAATGAGATTGGCAACGAATGTGGCACGCTGGATTTCGATGTTTGCGCCGCAGCTATTCTCATTTCTGACCTTTGTCGCGGGAGTAGTGTTGTTGTTTTCCGGTGCGACGCCTGCCGAAACTGACCGCTTGGAATGGATTAAGGAATTCCTGCCGCTACCGGTTATTGAGATATCGCACTTTATCGGCAGCATCGTCGGGTTGGGACTGCTGCTGTTGGCACGTGGATTGCAGAGGCGCGTGGATGGCGCTTATGTGTTGAGTCTTGCCCTGCTCGGTGTTGGAATTGTGGTTTCATTATTGAAAGGGTTCGACTACGAAGAGGCGCTGATTCTGACGCTGATGTTCGTGCTGCTCTTGCCCTCGCGGTCATACTTCTACCGCAAGTCATCGCTATTGGTTCGGTCGCTTTCGCCCGCCTGGATCGTGGCGATCGCGGTAGTCCTCGGATGTTCGTTCTGGCTGACGATGTTTTCTTTCAAGCATGTCGAGTACGGCAAGGAGCTTTGGTGGCAGTTTGAGATTTTTGGTGACGCGCCTCGGTCGTTGCGCGCGGGTGCGGGGGCGATCGGTGCAGCGATGATCATGGCCATGTGGCAGTTGTTACGCCCGACGTCACCGGAACCAACGTTGCCTACAAGCAGCGCATTAGACCGCGTGAGTCCGATCGTCAGAAGCTGTTCCAGTTCGGTGGCGCACCTCGCACTCCTGGGGGACAAAGAGTTTCTGTTTAGCCAGGATGGTCGCGCTTTTGTCATGTATGGAGTCGCTGGACGAAGCTGGGTGGCAATGGGGGACCCGGTTGGGCCTAGGGAAGAGTGGAAGGAACTATTATGGCAGTTCCATGAGCTGTCCGACCGACATGGCGGTTGGACCATTTTCTATCAGGTCGACGCCGAGAATCTACCGCTATACCTTGATATGGGGCTGAGTCTGCTGAAGCTGGGGGAAGAAGCACGCGTGCCGCTGCTTGAGTTTTCGCTGGAAGGTCACACCAACAAGCCATTCCGTCATTGGCACCGCAAGCCCGAAAGCGAGGGGTGTTCTTTTGAGGTCGTTGCAGCATCTGAAGTGGCACGTTTGCTGCCGAGACTGCGCGAAATCTCTGATGTCTGGGTGGAGTACAAGAACACGCGCGAAAAGCGGTTTTCGCTCGGCTATTTTCACGAACCGTATCTGCTTCGTACGCCGATGGCTTTGGTTTGGAAAGCCGGAGAGATCATTGCTTTTGCCAATATCTGGGCGACCGATGATCATGAAGAACTGTCGATCGATCTGATGCGCCATCTACCGGATGCGCCGGCGGGTGTGATGGACTACATGTTTATTGAATTGATGCTTTACGGCAGACAGCAGGGATACCGCTGGTTCAATCTCGGCATGGCGCCGTTGTCGGGTTTGGATAATCGCATCGCGGCACCGTTCTGGAATCAGTTGGGGACGTTCATTTTTCGACATGGCGAGCATTTCTACAATTTCCAGGGGTTGCGGCTGTATAAGGAAAAATACCGACCGGTTTGGACACCACGCTATTTGGCGTCTCCCGGTGGCGTGGCTGTACTGAGGATTCTGACAAACATTGCCTCAATGATCTCCGGAGGCATCACAGGAGTGGTCAGGAAATGAAACGGTTACTTGGATTGTTAGCGGTACTATTCCTGTGGTCGGTAACGGCCTATGCTATCGACGAAGACACGGTGCGATTCGGCAAGTTCGGCAATGTCCACTTGTACCGAACGACTGCCATTCCGGAGCGGGTCGCGCTCTTTGTCTCGGGGGACGGCGGCTGGAACCTGGGTGTGGTGGAGATGGCGAGAACACTGGCGCATGAAAACGCCCTCGTGATCGGGATCGACATCATTCATTATCTCAAGGAGTTGGCGGCTGCCTCCGACCAGTGTTCGTATCCGGCGGCCGATTTCGAGGCGCTCAGTCAATACGTTCAGAAAAAACTCGATCTGGCGGCCTATCATGTTCCGGTCCTGATCGGCTATTCCTCCGGGGCTACTTTAGTGTACGCTACTCTAGTGCAGGCGCCGCCGAACACCTTTGCCGGCGCGATAAGCATGGGGTTTTGCCCGGATTTGCCGCTGACCAAGCCATTCTGCAAGGGGAGTGGTTTGGAATGGACAGCCGGACCGAAAGGAAAGGGATACAGCTTCCTGCCAGCGTCGCATCTGGAGCAACCGTGGATTGCCTTTCAAGGGATAGTGGACCAAGTGTGTAGCGCGAATGATGTCCAGATGTTTGTCAAAAAAGTCAGCAAGGGACAGCTCGAATTGCTGCCGAAAGTTGGGCATGGATTTGCCGTGCAGAAGAACTGGCTGCCGCAGTTGCGCAGTGCATTTGATCGTCTGACAATTTCCGCCGACACCGCGGTCGCCGTGCCCGGTTCCGCCAATTTGAGCGATCTGCCATTGATCGAATTGCCGGCGAAAGGGGACGCACAAAACCTGATGGCAGTTATCATCTCCGGCGACGGTGGCTGGGCGAATATTGACAAGAAGTTGGGAGAGTATTTTTCGTCGCAAGGAATATCCGTGGTCGGACTCAATTCGCTCAGCTACTTCTGGACGCGGCGGACACCAGATGGCGCCAGCATGGACCTGCTGCGGATTATCAGCCACTACTCGGATGTTTGGAACAAGGACAAGGTGCTGCTGGTCGGCTACTCGCGCGGCGCGGATGTATTGCCCTTTATGACCAATCGATTGCCGGATCAAGCGCTGTCGAAAGTGGTTGGGGTAGCGCTGCTCGGGTTGGAGGAAGCAGTAGACTTCCAGTTTCACTTAACAGACTGGTTGTCGAGCGCCAATCCCAAAAGTGCTCTGCCGGTAAGGCCCGAGGTCGAGAAGCTGAAAGGATTGCGCGTTGTGTGCTTCTATGGTTCGGAAGAAAAACATTCCCTATGCGACGATCTGGACACCAGCTTTGTGACTTTGATTCAGATGTCAGGCGGACATCATCTCGGCGGTGACTACGTGACGATTGCCAAACAGATTCTTGAACATGTCAAGCGATGATGTCTGCGACCATCATTTTCGGCCGCTCATCCTATTTCTTGATTCTAATCTCGCGCCAACTGGTCAAAAATTCGCGGCTGGAGGCATCCTGCGCTGAGATTACCAGATAGTATTTCCCGGCGGGGAGCGTTTTCGGCAAAACCATCGGCTCCTGAAAGGCGACTTTGGAATCGGTAGTCGAACGTGTTATCGAGAAGATCAGGCCTTCGCCCTTTTGTTGGGGCCTGTGCAAAAACTGTTTGGAGGGTGCATTGTCGACCGTGTCATGGCTTACCTCGAATACGTCGCCGATCTCAGTTACCGGTTTGCCAAGTGCTTCTTTGGCGCGATAGATGCTGGTGAGAACGGCGTAGTCGTATGTTCTTGATCGACTCGATTTGAAATCGCGGAGGTCAATTTCAACATAGGGGTATATCGTGTCGCCCCTATGGTAGTAGGCAGGGTTTCCCAACAGCGTGAAATTACCTCTGACGATACGGTTGTCAGTCCCCTCGAAAACTCTTCCTGCAGGCTGCAGCGCGACGAGGATCTCGCTGATGCCTTTGGATGCGCGCGGCGACGGAAGGGTCACGGTCGTGCGATAGGTACCGAGATGGTTGGAGGCGTGGTCATCAAATAGCGTGAGGTAGATATCATATTCGCCAGCCGGCAGTCGACAGCCGCCGAAGATGAGCGGGAACCAGTAATTATCCAGATCGTCGACTGAGTCCGGAAGCGGCAGAATCATTGAAGGGGTGCTGTCAGAAAAGACAAGCGTAGGTTGGGCTTCTAGTCTATGGATAATTACTCGCTGGTGGAAGCTGACCCTCTGCAAAGAGTCAGTTACATACTGACTAAGGCCGACGCCGGAGCTTATCCACAGTGTGAAGTCATCGCCATCAGGGAATGAGACGATATCGATGGCGGCTTTGATTTTCTTGTCAACCTCAGGGTAAGGTTTGAAGCGGGGTGTGTGATCCACAAGCGCCTCTTCTTTGTGTGAATTGGCGCGGACGAAGGTCTCATCGGATGCGACCGTGTCATCGAAGCTTCCGTCGCAGCCATAATCAACATACTTCAAGAAAAGACCCTGACTCATCCAGTCTATGTAATAGTACTGGCAAGTGCCGCGGGAGCAAGGATCGCAGCCAGTAGAGCGTTCGGACTCCGGCAGACCAAGCACGATCACCGGTCGAGCGCGGAGATCCCAATAGCTGTATGGGGAATTCGTGTGATAAAGCGAATCGCAATGTGCGGCGCGGACGTTCCAGATTTCCTCCCACCATTCGTTGCGATCGGGAGTGTCCGGTCGCGTCTCGAAATCCTTTTGCTTTTTGAATTCCTCCACAAGACTGTCGATTGTGGCACTGTCTTCCTCGATATCAAGATATTGGAGTCGCTTTGACAGAGGCTCATTGACGATCTCCATGATGCGGTACAGTTTCAGCCAGTAGGTTCGCGTGGAATCTTTCGGCAGACTCTGTATGTAGGTTTCGGAGAGATAATTGTAGCCTAAGCCTTGAATCTCGAGCTGCGTGCAGGATAGCAAAACGCACCCGAGGGCGACCACAATAGCAAGAATAGACTGAATGGCTGATTGTCTGGCTACTATCGGCGACATCACGGATTCCTTAGATGACTCCATGCGCCCGAAGGGTATCAAGGAATTGCTGCATGGACATCTCCAGAAGCTGCTCATAGTTGGAATGCTCGTGCCTGTTTATCTCGTCTATCACCTCGATATACGGACCCTGAGTTTTGGCAATGCTATCAAGCGCGGTAGCAACTCGCGGTGTGAACGTGGCGTAGTCGTTATCAGTGACGTACTCGTAGCCGACCCGCAAAGAGTCATTGTAGCTGTCGATCACCAACTGAGCGGTGTCACCCCCACCAAGATTTACAGCGAGTGGAGCGTCGTTTTGCCATGTGATGCCGTTGTTTTGCAGCACACGATTAAGGATTGAGCGCGCCTCGGTCTCGGTGACCATTTCAGGCGCATTGGGGATGCCGCCGGTCGTCGTTCCGCAGGACTCGACTAGTAACATCATGGCGGCAGCCAACGCGCTATCTTTCAGGAACTCGGGCAATAGATGCCCCGGCGGCTCCTGATAATTTCCAGGCGGATACTTGGCGAGTGAGTATTTTCTAACCTGTCTGACTTCCAGCATGATTCTGCCTCCTGCCGATTAGACAATCTTCAATATAAGATGACACCGGGAAAGTCCGTTCATAGAACTTTCTCTTGAACAGGGTGACGTTGTTCTTCCAGAGCTTATTGGCCAGCTTATCGACGATGGGCATCAACATCCGCTCGTGTTCGCAGACAATCGGCGGAACCTGGCTCAGACTTCCCGTGGCGCGCCAGTTGACACAACCGCAGTAGGTGGCGCAGCGGCCGTGCAGCGGGCAGCCACGGCAGGATTCTTTGTCGCGATAGTTTTCGGCGATGAAATAATCGCGCTTGTGAGCATCAAAGCCATCATGGACATTACCGATGGCGTTTTGTTGGAAGCTCTCGTCGTCCGTGTTGATGAATTGCACGCAGGGGTAGATGCGTCCGGAAGCGGCGATCGCAATCTGTGAATTGGCCAGATCACACAGGTCACCGGGACCGTACGGTTTCTGAGCCCAGGTCTTGATGCGTTCGTCAAATGGGCTGTAATATATTTTCTTGCCCGCGCGTAGCTGGGTGAAATAGTATTCAGCCAGAAGCGCATACTGCTTTCGCAGTGCCGAGATATCAGCCGAGGTCCAACCGGCAGAATAGTCGAGTGTCTGGAGGACATAGCGAAATCGCTGCGCAAATAGGTCTTTGACACCGGATGCTAGATAGGTCACGGTTTCCGGTACTATGACCGACACCGCAATCGTGTAAGGATTGAATTCCAGAATCGCGGGCAATTTCGCTGCGATACGATCATACGAACCGCGTTCGTCGGCAAAACGGCGAATGGTGTCATGCTGCTCGCGGCTGCCATCAACACTCACAGCAAAATAAGTCCCGGTCTCCTTAAGAAAGGCGAGCACTTCGGGCTTGATTAGCGTGCCGTTAGTATTCATCCGGAATTCGATCTTCTTGCCGTGTTCGCGGCGGGCGTATTCAACAACTTCTTTGATCAGGGCGAATTCGAGAAGTGGTTCGCCTCCGAAGAAAGTTACGACACATTTCTCGCTTGTCTGTTCAGCGAGAAAGTCGACCGAGCGTTTTGCCATCTGGGGTGTCATCCTGCGATCAACCTTGTCGCCGGCATAACAGTAGCGGCAGCGCAGGTTGCAGTTGTGGGTGACA
>CAIYYT010000048.1 GCA_903930455.1 uncultured bacterium
CGGCGGCGGTGCGACGAGTCTCTGGCCGCTTGTGCAGGGTAAGCTGGTAGTCGATTCGGGGTCAGCGGCAAACAGTGACGAGATATTCGTGACTGATACGACCGACATCAGAGTGGCTTGTAGAAAAGATACCGCTGGAATTATGGTCGATCAGCAAATTATTGTCTGTCAGGGAGCGCACAAACCCATTGCTGTCGGCATATCGTCAGTGACCTATTCTGGTGCAAGGGTGTGGGTGACAGTGAACGCTCCGATGCCAAAAGCGTTTTCTGCTGCTGATACCGTGTACTTCATCGGTAACATCGCCAATGACTATGCAACGTTACCGGAAGTGGCTGATACGGTCCTTGGTCGAGATACCACTCAGTATCACGGTGACGCTACTATCGGCGGATCAATAGTGTCCGGCGGATCAGGCGGTGGAGGTGGCATGACATTGGCGAAAGTCTGGCCGAAGTTGGATAGTCTTTCTGACAGCCTTAACCTCAAGCCCAATCGGACAGAGTTGCCGACCATCACTCAGAACGGATTGGATTCACTAAGAGCATTGGCGAAACGATTGAATGATTCACTTAGTTCGCAGGAATGGGCAGGTGGCGGAAGCGGTACATGTTCCGGGACCGGAATCTACGACGATACCGTGTACGTGAGGGATACTCTGAACGATGTATTTGTCGCGGGAGCTAGCGTTGCATACGACATAGGGGCAACCACCTTGTATGCAACTACGGAGCCAAGTGGATATGCTGTCTTTGCGGTGAACGCTGGGACCTACAGCGTTGCCGCCACTGACCCGCCAAGCAACTACACCACGAAGTCGATTACTGTAGCTGGTTCTCGGAGAGACACTCTTGTAGGGTATGGGTATGTAACGATCGCGCCGTCTTCGCCGTCTATGTGTTCATTCCAAATGGCACTCGATACCCTGAGCGGATTTGCTGACGCTCAAATATGGTTCTCGTTGATGCCAAAGAAGGATGACGACTTCTTCTTAGACAGCACTTCAGGTTCAATCATCTCACCGGACATCTACACGTCTGCAAACTCAGTGGGCGTGGTCCAGCAGGATCTCAACAAGAACAAGAATATCAAATACTTCAAGAGCGGGGAGTATGGAAAGACCTACTGGCTGGTCCGAGTGGCCAAGCGTGGCGCCGATCTGTCCTCTCCAGAGTTGAAGTTCATCATCAACACGTCGGACTCGACGAATTACAGGGTGAGGTAACTGATGATATTCAAGAAGGACTCAGACAAGGCTGATTTCGGTTCTGGTAAGATCAAGCCGGCGTTGCATCGGCTGTTGGAGGGTCTGGACGCTTTCTGCGAAGAGAAGAAGTTGCCGGAATTGGTTGTCACTTCCTTGTGCTCTCCCGCTGACAAACACGAAACGGGGTCACAGCACTATGCCGGAGAGGCTGCCGACGTGAGATCCAATACTCTGACGGCGTGGCAACTGGCGATGATGCTTAACTACGTACACGAAACCCACTGGAGGAATGACGAGAACGTAGTCGGGCGACCGCTGCGTGCCGCCTACCCCGAAGGTGATGGAGCTAATTTCCACATTCATTTGTCGATTGACAAAGGAGAGAGACCATGAAGAAAGGCAACCCAGCCAAGGCTGACGATCCTTGGATTCACCGCAGTGCGGGAATGAAATGCCAAACCTGTATGTGGTTTGTTGCCAAAGAAGGCAAGATCACACTGGGGCGTTGCAGACGACATTGCCCGACAATGAACGGCTACCCAGTAGTGTTCCCGAGTGACTGGTGCGGAGATCACAAACTGGACGAAACGAAGGTGGTAGTGTGATGGCAATGAAGAACAAGGGCAAGAAGTCGGGCAAGATCATCAAACGCAAGGGGTGTGACTGATGGCACTAATGACTGGTGTTGACCTGTCGTTTTTCAAGGACGACGGGTTTAAGAAATGGGGCGTGATTCTGGGTGCCGAGCTTGGAATTATTATTTGGACGATGAAGGGATTGATGCCGGTAGCACAGGGTCTTGAGTGGCTCATTACTCTTGTCGGTGCCTATGTCGGTATCAACCTTGGCAGTAAGGCGTTGGCAGGCATACAGGCTGCAAGAAACACAGTTATCAAGGACGACAAAATCAAAGTAGAAGAAGAGAAAGCAAATGCCGGTAATTGACATTCAAAAACTGAAAGAGGGCTTGCATGGGTACTTCAGCACGCAACCACTTGAAGATGCTCTTGCGATACTGAAGGCAGGATTTAAGATCGGCGCGTTGTTTGCGGTGATACGCGAAGTCGTGGTTGTCGCCGAGAAACTTGTTGCTGATATGGGCGATATGTCCGGTGGCGGTTCCGAGAAGAAGGAAGCCGTTGTGCAGTTCATCGACGACATTACCAACACGGGGATACTCGATCCATTCGACAAACCATTTATTTCGATAGGAATTGATGCGATTGTCGCCTGGAATAACAGCATATTCGGGCACAAATGGGCAGCCAAAATATCTTCGTCCGCTACCATACCACCGACAATTAGTTAGCCCCTACTGCCCAATAGGGTGTTTCACTACCTTGCCCTCGGAGAGTTATGACCTCCGGGGGTTTTTCTATGCTCAAACTTTCTCAAATAAATTTGAAAAAACTTCTTGACAACGCTAAAGTATGCGTATATATTGGCGTCATGAAGAATATGATGGCGGTTGCAGAGCGAAGCTCGGTTAAGTCTGAGGTAAACATAGTTGGTAAAGAAATCCGGATGCACACCAAACCAACAACCGCCGTCTAAAGAAAACAAGAGGAAGGACGGTATGACACCAAACAACAAGCCAAGACCTGAAAAGATGGTCTACCTCGGAGGCAAGGTCCCGTTTCAGTTACGGGAGGACTTGCGCCTTTACGCTCTACGCAAGGGCGAGAAGCAATATGCCGTAGTCGAAAAGGCACTGACGGCGTACCTGAAAACACGTTTACTGAAACCGTAGTCAACGGGAACCAAGAGAGAGGGAAAGTAATGGCAAACGAAAAGAAAGCCGAACTGCTAGCCAAGGACATCTCAATCGAGATCGACTACCGCTACGAGCTACGGAAGGGGAAGATGCCCCTGAACCAAGCATCGTTGGCAGGGATGATCCGTGAAGCGTTCCCCGGGCACGCGGCCAAGAAAGAGGCCAACAATGGCTGAACTACTCCTGAGTAATGGAGGAGTCGCCATTGTAGACCCTTGGGATTATGAGTGGGCGCAATGGATACGGTGGCATCATGACGTCAATGGATATGCAAAAGCCCACCCAAACTTATACCTGCACAGGGCGATAGTCAATGCTCCTGCTGGCACGCAAGTAGATCATGCTAACAGGAATAGATTGGATGACCGTAGGGATAATCTGCGTTTCTGCTCTCGCGGCGAGAATATGTACAATGCGGGTTCTCGCGGTGGAAGTTCACGATATAAGGGCGTTTACTTGAAATCTAAGCGGAATTGGGTGAGATGGGCGATCAAGATGAGAATCAATGGGAAAGATATTCACCTCGGTTGTTTCAAGGACGAACTTAGTGCTGCTAAAGCATATGACGAAGCCGCCCTTGTTTATCACGGAGCCTTTGCAAAACTTAATTGTCCAATTGAGGAGAAAAAAGATGGATAGAGAACAATTCCTGATGGAGCGCCGGTCAGGCATTGGTGGGTCAGACATAGCGGCTATCTGTTCCGAGAACCCGTGGAAAAAGCCGATCGACGTTTACTTGGACAAGATCGGTATGTCTGCTGACCGCGAGACTACTGACCAAATGGAGATCGGCACCTGGATGGAGCCGAAGATTGTTGATATGCTTGCCAAGAAGACAGGCAACCGGATGATCTACTTCGCTCAGAACGGACACCAGCCAGATTCGCCCGATGTCGTCTGTCAACCACAGAAGATGTTCCGGCACAAAGACCATGAGTTTCTTATGTGTCACCCTGACGCTTTCATTCTTGGTGACGGCGAACCGATCGGCGTAGTGGAGTGCAAGACAGCCGGAATCAGACAGTCAGCGTTCTACGGAGAGGAAGACACTGACGAAATGCCGACACAGTATCTTTTGCAGATGCAGTACACGATGGGCGTCTGCGCGAGTGAGCTTGCGAGGTTCCTACGTATCGGACACCTGCCCCTGATTCTCGACAACAAGTTTAAGTTCTACAAGGCGGACTACTCGCCGGAACTATTCAAGTCGATGGAGAAAATAGCAATCGACTTCTGGAACGATCACGTCCTGAAGCTCATCCCCCCCGAGCCGGACAACTCTGAGCAGTACGCTACCTACCTCAAGAGCACGTTCAAAGATGCTGGCACTGAGATTGTCGCCAACGAGGAAATCGAGGTCGCAATGATGACCTACGCCAAGATCAAGGAAGACCTCAAGGCGTTGGAAGAAGCTATGCAGTTCCGCAAGAATCAGATTAAGGCGTTTCTTGGCGACAACTCGGTGCTCAGGGGTCAGCGGTTTATGATGACGTGGAAAGCGGACAAGCCGAGTTTCGCTATCAACTACAAGGCAATCTGCGATCACCTGCACGTTCCCGAAGATGTCATTGTGACGTTCACACACCAGAAAAATCCTATCCGGCGCTTGCTCGGGCCGAAGGCGGTTAAATGACAGGACGGTGCAAGCGGATAAGGACGCTTCGTTATTGGATGAAGTGAATATCGACATCGCGCGTCAGATGGCGAAAGAGAAAAACTATCAGATTTGGATGGAGTGCGTCGGCGACCGCGAAGACGCTACGGTCGTGATAGAGGATGGATCGGTGCTTTCACAAGAAGAACTAAAAATCAGACGGAAGGCAAAAGAACATGTCAACCCCAGCAGCAACTAAACAGGCAGCGGCCACGACCGCGTTGACGCCGTTCAACAAGGCGTATGTCGAAGTCAGGGATTCGATCAAGAACGACCTTGACAGACTCCAGCGACTCATTCCTTCCTCGTGCGAGATGAAGGCCGATCAACTGATGATGGCTTGTCTTAACGCTATGCGGAAGAACACCGCTCTGGCTACGTGCAGCAAAGTTTCGTGGTTCAGGGCAATAACTAACTGTGCCAGCATTGGGCAGTTGCCAGACACACAGTTACAGCACTGTCACCTGATACCTTTCGGCGGAGAAGTCGTTTGGGTTCCGGGGTATCGCGGACTGATTGACCTGCTCGTCAGAAGCGGGGTCTGTCGCGCCGTCGCTTGTGGGGCTGTCTACGCTGATGAAGTTGCCGAAGGTCGGTTCAAATACTGGACTGATGAAACAGGACGGCACTTAGTACATAATCCCGATATCACCAAGCAGCGCGAGGACGTGAACGATTTTGTTGGCGTCTACGTGATCTTTCTTCCGCGTGATGCAAGTCAGCCCGGACAGTCGTACTACATGACCAAGCAAGCGATCCTCCGCATCCGAAATCGGTCTGCTGCATGGAAACGTCAAGGAGAGAATAGTCCCTGGGGAACCGATCTTGTCCCGATGTCCTTTAAGACCGTCACCAAGCAGGGGGGGAAAGAAGTGCGTGTCAGTGCTGACGTGATGCGTGCTATCGAACTGGACAACGAAGCCGAGGCCGGAGAGCAAGGCAAGAAGCCGATTGACATTGAAATCTTCGGCGAAGAACCACCTGCCGGTGCACAGCTAGAAACCAAGACCGATAAGGTCGCCAACAAACTCGCGGAGAAGGCGGGGAAGTCGAAACCGGGGACTACCGAAGCGTCGGGGGCACCGACCGCTGAGGCAAGCCATACGCCCACTGACCCGCCCTCTTACGCCTCTCCGTCCGATTGGGAGAAGTGCATCGCCTACGGCGACACTGCCGGTCTCGGAGAGTCTGGTTGCGAAGATGAGCTTGAGAAGGTGTTTCACCATTCACCGAACGAGATCCCGCTTGAGTTTCTGCCGCAAGTTATAGAACACTTCAAGCAGATGGCAGAGAAAGCGCAGATGCAATGAAACACAAACCCCAAGCGACTCCGTCAACTTCCTTAAATGGAAGCTCTGAACACTCATGGATTAGACGGGGAACCCAGCCACAGGTGCCGAGCGGAGTGGACAGGCAGTCCGGATGCCTACGCGAAATACGAAGAGAAGCCGTGCAGGAAACGGAACGACTTGGGGTAGAATTATTCAGCGCAGGGAAGCGAATCTTAGGGGCATGACGCCCCGTTGTTGGGGGACTCATTTACTGCGGGTGAGTCCCTCGGCAATTAGTCAACACGAAAGGAAGCGAAATGAAGAAAGAACAAGAAGTCGCAACAGAAGCCCCGATCATACCGGAGCCACCAAAAGTCCATCTCGACAAAATCAGAATGAATCTCCAGTGCATCCTCAGCGCCGAGGAACTTGCTGAGCACTCTCAGCAAATGGCCTCAGCGTTCGCGGAAGTCACCAGATTTGAAGCTGACGCGAAGGCGGCCGCTAACCAATTCAAGGCACAGATCACAGGGGCAGAATCGAAGCTCTCCCTTCATTCGGGGTTGGTATTGAGCGGCAAAGAAATGCGTGACGTGTCCTGTGAGGTTCGCAAGGACTTCGGAACAGGCAAGTGCATTATCACGCGCACGGATACCGGAACAGTCGTATCGACTCGCGACATGACCACCGCCGAGATGCAGTTGGAAATGAAGCTCGATGCCGACGCGACCGGCGAAGCGGCGATTGCAACTCTACCGGAAGGGGAAGAGGATGACGGCGAAGCGGCGATTGCAACTCTACCGGAAGGGGAAGAGGATGACGACGAAGCGGCGATTGCAACTCTACCGGAAGGGGAAGAGGATGACGACGAAGCAATCGTCAACTGAAATCCCCTACCAAGCGATTATCGACGACCTGAACGCTGTCTTGGGTAAGACCGGCAGGCGGCGAATACGACTCACTGGTGACGTTCGCAAGGCCATCCGCGCCCGTTTTACAGACGGATTCGACTTAGAGGACTTCCAGCACGTTCACCGGATCAAGTTCGCTGAATGGGGCGGTGATCCTGAATGGGACGGATACTTGCACCCAGATACTCTCTACCGTCAGTCCAAGTTTCCGAAGTACGTCGCACAGGAACGGGTTAAGCAGACATTGACTCTCGAGCAGCGTCAGACGATGGAGGCAATGAAGGTTCAGGCGCGGTTGCAGGAACAGCCGAAGCGGATAGGGAACAATGGTTGAGTCCGAGCGCAGCAGCTTCATCGGCACCGTCATGCACAAACTCTGTGTCGTCTATCACAGGGCGAACAGTGCCGAGCTTGCCAACGTCTACTTTGACATTCTCCGTCCGTTCCCGATGACTGATATTTTAGGCGCTGTCCATATCTGGATGTCGAATCAGGACAAGTGGCCGGCGCCGGTCAATCTGCTTGAGACTGTCCGAGTAATCGTCAATCGTAGGCCGCACACAGAGGCAGTCGAACCAGATATGACCGACGAGGAGAAAACTCGCTGTCGAGTAGCCTTCGTCCTTTTCAAGTGGCTCTGGCTGCCTATCAGGATCGATGAACAGATAGCCAGGATGAAGGCAATGGCCGGCGACAGAGAGCAAGTCGAATCGTGGTGGATGAAGGAAGTTGATCGGCTGTTAGAGTCGCCGGATGAAGTAGCGACGATGCAAGCCGAAGTGGAAGCAAGCAAGGCAGGATTCGCGGTGATGTTAAGTAGTTGTCAAACAGGAAGGAAGTCGAATGGCAGAATACAATCTAATCTACATGGGAAAAAAGATCGCCGGTGAGTACAACCGGAAGCCGTGTCTGATTATCGCTCAGGCCGGTGGCGACCGCGTCCAAGTCCTATTCGAGGACGGCAAGAAGCTGATGACTAGCCGGTTCATGGTCAGGTCCCGCGCCAAGTGGGAAGCCAAGCACGCCGAGCAGAAGATGGAACCCTGTCCGTTTTGCGGTGGCAAGGGGAAGGTTCCGGTCGATGCTCCTTTTAAGTCGCTTGAAGATCGGCAGATAGTACAGGAAGAGGAGCCGTTCTAATGGCAAAACCAAAGCCAATAGATGAAGTTATCGCTCGGACAGCCGACCTGAGCGAACGGCTGAGTCCTGTGTCCGCTGAGGTCGCTGACTTCACGCCACGACGCTACAGGGAACATCTAAGAACGTTGACAGAGATCGTTGGAGAATTGGCGATAGAGATAAAAAGAGGATTTCATGCCAAAAATGATGAGAAATAGCTTGGCAACAGACTTGAGATGATGTATGTTTTCCCTTGTGTATGTTAGTATCGTTCAATTTATTAGAATACAACACCCCCTGAGGGTTTCGGGTCACTACCTTAACGGTGCTGACATACACACCGAAGCTCAACGGGGGTTCTTTATTTTGGAGATTTCATGAAAGAAATTCCATTAACACAAGGGAAGGTTACGATTGTTGATGATGACACTTATGAATGGGCATCACTAATGAAATGGCATGCTAATGGTGCTAAAAATAGTATGTATGTTGTTCATACATTCCGAAGAGGCGAGAATAAAAAAAGGGTGACTATTTTTTTACATCGTTTGGTTGCGGGGTTACTCAACGACGATCCACGTGAGGCTGACCATCGGAACCATAACACGCTTGATAACCAAAGAGAAAATCTTCGTGTGTGTGTGCATCTAGACAATTGCCATAACCATGTAAAACTTGTTGGAACTTCAAAATACAAGGGCGTTTGTCAGTATGATACAACGGGGAAATGGCGCGCTCAAATTTGTGTTAACCATATTGTGAAACACTTAGGATGTTACATTAATGAGCTGGATGCGGCATTGGCTTATGATGTTGCTGCTCTCAGATATTATGGGGAATTTGCTAACCTGAATTTCCCAGTCAAGCAAGCAAGAATCAGGAAGGATGTATGAGCGAGAAGAAACAGGCGAAGGTGACCAAATGACGACCCACGACCTCAAATCATGGCCGGAGGTTTTATGAGAAAGACGTTTCATAAGCCGATACGGGCGACGAAGACTTGGGAAACAATCAGGCAATTCATGGTCGGGATGGGCGTCTACTGGGATTCTAACGCAGAGCGACAGTATTTCCATAACGTACTATGCAATCTGTTAAGTAAGCCAGAGATTATTATTAAGCCGATACCGTTGGAGATTGAGGGTGGTACATATCGACCGGATTTCCAAGTCATATTTTCTGACAACTCTGAGTATTACGTTGAGGTTAAGGGATCGGAGTCTCCGATGTGGCGACGCACAAGAAAGCAACTGCGAGAACGGTATCCGTCGTTACGGCTCCTGATTGTCTTTGGCCGTGCCGACAAGAAGCGTGGATTTGTGACAACGAAGCAAGAATGGTTGAATGAGATAACCTAGTCCACTCCCGCAAAGCCACGGACGGCAGCCGGGGTGAGAGAGAGGTGAGTATGAGCGGAGAAACAGATAACCCGTTTTATCGTAACTTCCTATTCAGCGAGTTCGATATTCAGCGGCATACTTTCAAGAAATGGCATCATCCAATTCTATGGCTAAAGCCTACATGGGTACAAATAGCAGACGGGTATGCGTTCTTCTACAAGCTATCGGGGCATAGAATATGGCTCTGGGGTTATGAGCCATTGCCAAGATTGAGCATCCCCACTGCGGAGAGCGAGAAGGAAGGAGAACCCCATGAGTGAACTGACCGCCGATACGCGAGAGAAAGGAGCAACCGATGAGCAAGTACGATGAAGCGATTGAGAAAGTGGTAGATGAATTTTGGTCAGGTGATGCTTCCGATCAAATCAAAGAGGTAAATCCTAAACTATACAACGAAATGCGCTTAAGGCATATTGCATTGCTCCACAAACATCTCGATCCCATCCTGACGCCGAAGTTTAAGACGCCGGTGGAGAAAACATGGTGCGAGATTGACAACGGATTTTGGTATATCAGCAGCGACGGCACTTCGTTTACTGAAATCAGCTTGGAATTGGTAGCCGACTTCATCAACCAATTCAGCGGGGAGAAATGACCGTGAACCCTTCGTTGATAATCCTGCTGTGGCGGCACTGGCTGTACAAAAGAAGAGGCCGGAGCGGTTCTGTCCGGCCTTTGAAGCAACACAAGGTTGGTAACGTAGGAGGCTTATTGACCGTTGGCGAATCTCTCCTGCCAGACTTTCATCGAATCCCTTTGTTCGGCGTCGGGGATGTAGTTGTCATCCGATGGCCACAGGACTTTGTCGTAAACGTCCAGCTTGTGAGCCAGATAGATGCTCGAATTGATTTGTCGGTTTGACCAGTATTGTAGGTCGCCTTGCAGATCCGCAACTTGCCGGCAGAGTCGGTTGGTTCTGATTCCGAGACAGACTATCCAGACCAGCGAGACTAGCGCCCAGCCGCAGAGAGATAGGCCGACAATGATTCTAGTTTTCTTCATCCCCTACTCTCGCTTTCGATCTTCGCTCTCCTTTGCAAATACTTCTTCATGGCCTCGTCAACGATCTTTGATAGAGACCGGTTCTCCCGCACCGCAGCCTGGCGCATCTTCTGGAGCATATCATCCGATGGGTGATAGCTGACGCAGTTGGGCCGGCGCCGCGTTTGTCTAACTTTGGCTTCAATGCCATTTTCACTTAACATTTGGTATCATTCTCCTATTTTGTGTCTGACGATTCCTGCGCCGTAAGGCGTTCGGTTTCTGTTGACGGTTTCAGGTCGTGCTTCGGTGCGGCCTGATTCTTTTTTGCTCTCCGATCAGTTAGGCACAGATGAGCGTTAAAGATTACTGACAGCGGACTTGCCAGCGCGTGCTTGGCTTCCCGTAGCTTCTCGGCGACCGGCTCGCTGTACGTGTGCGTCTTGGCCTTGTTGATCGCTTCGTCTACCAGCGCACCAGCTTTGAGATAGAGTGATCGCGCAAGGCTCAGGTCTTGAAGGATTTCGTCTTGGTTTGTCATGGCTTCCTCTCGTTCAAAATTGCGATGAGTTTTTCGTTGAACTCCGCACGTTCTTGGATCATGCGAGGAATGGCGTTGGCTTTGAATCGGTATAGTCTTTGCTCATGCTCCGGTGCAGTAGTCGATAAAGCCTCATAGGCCTTTTCGCGTTGACGAAGATCGTCAATTTCGCATTGGGTGTCGGCAATGTCCTTTTCAATTTCTGCGTCAGAAATATGAGCGTTGGCCGCTAAGATTTCTGGAGTTACTTTGAACATAGATTTACCTCTCAAATCTGTGTTTCTGGTTGACGATCAATCCGTGCTGCACCAGGAACCGGCGCAAGTGCAGGTTGGCGTTGATATCGGTACGGCTGCAAATCCGGCAGCCTTCTTTGATTTGGCGGATGGCTCCGCTTACCGTTTGCGCTATGTTCCCGCAGTATGGGCAGGACCATCTTCGGCCTCATCCTCATCGGCGTTGTCTTCGATGTATGCTTCTGCGATTTCATACCAGTTGACTTCAGAGAGTGCGCCGTTGAGCAAATCGGTATAAAGTCCAGCATCGGGAAGCGGGTTACCTTCTTCGATGAAGTCCTGGATTTGCTTGGATAGCTTGTACGTGTCGGTAGCTTGGCGCCCCAAGCGGTTCATTTCCTCATTGGTTCCCTGATCGTTGTCGAGCCACAACTTGACCGCCCAAGTTTCGTAGTTCGTCCAGCCGTTGTAGGTTTTATCTTCAGCCATTATGATATCCTTCCCAATAGGGTGAGCACGTTGACGAGCACAAACAGCGCGGACAGCAGCCGGCAGTTGCGCGCGGTGGTGGGGTGGAAAGAAATAGGTAGGCTCCGATACCAACGCTCAAACAAGCGGAGACTACCGGAGACGTATACAAATGCGGGGGTCTTCCCAGCTACGCGATAGCACTGGGTGGCCGGAACGCCAGCGGTCAGGGTTACAACGGCGTCAAATCCACGAGACTGCAAGTCTCTGGCGAAATTTGGCAACTTGCGCCAAAGGTCGTCAATAGTTTCGGTTTGCACTTCTATTTGCATGGCTCCCCCTATTTCGTGTAAAGGTTAAGGCCGAGGATGAATTGCTTACCGTCAAACTCTGCCACTGGCTGGTTGCCGTGCGTCGATGCGATCACGATAGTCTTGCCGGATGCGGACCGCTGGCCGGATTGCGACAAGTCGATCTCGATGGTGAGCTTGTTCCCGGTCTGTTTGGTGATGATGTTCTGCATGATTAAGACTCCTTTAAGTGTTTGGTTTCTGTTGACTTGGTTACTTATCTTTGTTCTTTCAATTCGTCTGGATGATTTCCGGGAAGCCCGGCAGCTTTCATTTTCCGGTACGCTTCGTCGTTAGCAATCGCCAGTTTCACATTGTATCTATGAAGGTGGCCGGAATGAGCGGAATTTAGCCAGCAGCGGGAACATCTGGCGTCATAGTCGAATAGTTCGTTTGCTGTTGTGTCGTAGGGATCGAGTAAGGCAATATTGACAGTGCCGTCATGCTCGAAATAGCAACGTTGGCCGTCGATCAGCTTTTCGTTATATTTACCTGTTATCATTTGAATAACTCCTTTGGTTTCTTTGTTGACTAATAACAGTATCGGCAATTAATGAAGCATTGTCAAGCATTTTCTTTCATAAAACATCATAAATAGTGTACTATTATTGCGTATGAATACGTATAAAAATCCGTTGACTTTTTGTTGAGGATTTCTATATTGATGTCGTGAACGCTTATTCGATAATCCAAAAGCAAAGATTATGCCCCCAAACCGTGATCCTGTCTCATTCGAGTAGGTGTTCACACACGGCGAGGGGGCTTTTGTTTTGGAGACAATATGGCCTACAGACCTGATTGGAACGCATTTTTCATAGGCATGGAATGCAACAAAGAAGCGTTAAACAAAGAGTTTGAAAGAAATTATATTGGAGCAAGAAAGGGAATACTAAAAAGACGTGCTCACTACCTTGTTCACGTTGCATTGAAATCAGGGGCTCTCAAACAATTACCATGTGAGGATTGTGGGGATCAAAACTCGCATGGTCATCATGCTGATTATTTTAAGCCATTGGATATCGCTTGGTTGTGTCGTAAACACCACCGGGATCGACATCCGAGGTCTGGTTATCGTCGGGTTTCTTTCGACAGTGCAATGGAGAGTATTGTTCAATAAATAACTTGACAATGTGCGTTGAACACTATTGTATATCTGGCATGGAATACAGACGACAAGCCGGATACTTGGGAATGAGAGCCAAAGAAGAGCCGGAAGTTAGACGGCTACGGCTGGCAGCGTACCGGCAAGGCAAGCAGAACGCGATCAAAAGCGGGGCCGCTGCACTGATTGGGACAGACTACACGCGCCCAACGAAGCCGGAACCGGAATGGGTGGCGCCGTACCAGGCGAAGGTGTTGGCAATGGACTTCTCTAAGGTGACAGCATGAACAGAAATCAAGGAATAAGGCAAGGCGTAGCGGCAGCCAAACGGAACGGGATTAAGGGCATCACCACCAAGAGCAAACCAGACCCGCAGTGGCTAATTGACTACAAGGCCAAAGTGCTAAAGATGGACTTTTCAAAGGTCGTAACCCCCTGAATCCGCTGGATAGCGGGGCAAACAAGCCCCTTCCGGTAAGCGGGACGTGACGGCTCGCCGGATGTGGATGTAATAGACGGTCACGCGCCCAGAGCTATCGAGTGTCCTACGATACCGGAGCCGCAACGATCCGCGTAGAGTTGGATAGCCCCGGCCTGAGAATGGGAGTTGAAACAGTGCCCAGAGAAGAAACTAACAACGCCCAAAAAGGCAATATGTCAGCGAGCGACCCACCCACGTCTGACCAGGGGGGTATAATAAACCCAGACTCTCAACAGGGCATAACAGAGCAAACATATCCGCAATGCACAGAAATTGTGCAGCAAGATCAACCACTGAAAACTGACAATGTGGCAGTTCAACCTGCCATATCGGCAGAACTCGTTGCATTCTACCACGCAATTAATGTCAACCTGAAGATTAGTCGATTTAACGGCATCCCCTGTATACTTTGTATCCACCCCAAAAGATTAGAAGCAGATTCGACTTACTTACGGACACGTTCTATTGGCGAACTTGCTGAGACACTTGGAGTTGAGTATGGTCAAGCATATACTCACGTAAGACACAGCGGATTAATGGAGTATAACCGTAGTCGTGCCGGGATAGCTGCAACGGCTGACAGGTTTGTTCGGTCAGGACTAACAGCAGACGCCAAAGCATCGGACGGAGTGAAGGCGCTCGAGCTTATAGCACGCTTGGAGGGACATCTTAAGACAGACACCCAGGAGAGTACAGAGACCATACTAGACGCTATACGCAAGCAGACAGGCAACAAGCAGCAAGGCGCCACTATCATAGAGGACGCTGAGTATGTCATAGTGGCAGACGACCTGCCAGTCGAGCAGGAGAAGTGACTACGTACACCACATACGTATATGCAAACAATTGTACACATTCAGGATCAAGAGGGTCAGGTTTAGTGCTGGTCGGGGAAAAGACAAGGGAATATGATTGACCAGACTCACGAAGAAATTTTTCCCCTTCTGGAGAAACGATGACAAGACGTAGAGCGATATGGTTTAGGGTCTGCCATTTTGTAAGGGTTTGGTGGTACTGGTTATTTTCCATTTTTGAGCAAAGGCATTGGTCGATTGATCGTCACACTTTTGAGGGTTACTGGGACGACAATCCGAAAATCTGGCGATACCTAGTTCCTCACCTGCTTTATACGTTTTGGATCCTTGATTCTCCGGAGGGTGCGATTCCTTCCTTGAGGGATTTTACATGGCACCCATACCGGGCACTATCTAGATATGTCAAGGTTTGTAATTAGAGATCGTTCGTAGAAATTTTTCCTCCTCCCAAGAATTGAGTTCGCATGAACTTCTCGAAAATAATGGTTGAACTAATTAAGGCGCTGAGGGCTGCTGAGGAATTAGGTGAGGCGGAGGTTGACATTGGATCAAAGTGGGTTGACGCGTATGTCTTGCGCATGTATAGTGATGATTTGAGACAGACTATATCTGTGTTGGAGGTTGTATTGAGTCATGCCCGGATAGAGTCACAGTTAGAGCGAGGGATAGAGAACTGACCGCAATAATCTCCGATCGCAAGCTGGTTGAGCAGTACTATCGTGCTTGGCAGAACTACCGGAAGTCATTTTGGCAGGTGTCGAAGTGGCTGAAGACACAGGATACTGAGCGCCGGCTGATACGTCCGTTCCCTGTTCCTGATGCCAGGTTTGTGAAAGCCGGTGTCAATGATGGGGCACAGATCGTTCCGTTCCTGGAGACGATGCGTAGGCGGTTCTACGTCGATTCTGTGCTGGCCTATCTCAAGAGTCGGCGGACGATGGCTACTAACACCACGGTGGCGTTTATGTGGCACGAGGCTACGTTTACGGAGAAGTCGTCTGACGAAGCGTATCTCGGGACGTTCTCTGCTGACCACAAGGAGAAGGCTGTTCGTGGACTGATGCGAATCAAGTCCTTCTATCACTTCCTGCCTGAGTGGATGAAGAAGTTCAATCCATTAGTGAAAGACAACGAGTTACATCTCAAATGGCAGAATGGTGCCGAGATCGTGGGGTATTCTTCGAATCCCAACATGGATCGTATGGAAGGACCGTCCAGGGCGGTCAAGGACGAGTTCGCGTTTCATCCCGACTCTGACGAAGCCTATGTCTCTGTGTTGGGTTCCAATCCACTCCATTTCAACATGATTTCAACACCGAACGGGAAGAACAATGCGTTCTATCGGTACTGTGCCGGCCATATAGCGCCAAATCCGAACGTGTTGAAGATCCATTGGAGTATCTTCCCTGACCGTGACGCGGCCTGGAAAGAGTGGATGCGGAAGGAGAAGAACTGGAGCGACGCTGATTGGCAACGCGAAATGGAGTTCTCATTTGAGTCGATGACCGGTCCGGCCATGTTTGAGTACGATCGTCCGCTTCACTGTCGGAAGTTCAGTTTCGACAAGCACTGCCGGCGCGGATATCGTGGATGGGACATCGGGACTGAATACGCTGCCTGCATACTTTCCTTCCAGAACTCAGACGATCAACTCTGTATCCAAATGCCGATCGTCGAGTTTCGACTTCCAGGTGGGTTTCGGGCGTTCATAAAACTAGTCAAGGAGTATTGTGAGTCGTTGAACAAGAAGTTCGACTTCCCCGATGACTTCTGGACTGACTTTACACCCCATGACACGACTCAGAACAGCACAGAGACCCGTATTTCCTACGAACAAATGTTCAACGAAGAGGGGATTTACCCCGAAGTCGTCGAAACCAGAGACACTTCTATCGGTTGGGACGCTATTCGAACTCTGATGAACCGGCGCTGGGATGGACGGCCCGGGATGATCTTCAACGAAGACGGTCTTTGGTTAGTTGGATCCCCAAAAAACGAGAATCCCGAGTGGAGAAACATCATCATTGAGGGATTGCAGGGTGGGTTCCAGCGCCAACAGCGCAAAACTGCCGAAGGTGTGCAGTTTTTGGACAAACCACTTGAAACACGCCCATTTATCGACTGCTTTGACGCTCTCCGCTGCCTTGTAGTTGGACTATACCCAGATGTAGTTGAGAAAGTTGATGGACTGCACGACAGGACTGACGAAAACTTCAACGGCACGTTTGAAATCAATCAGCCAATCGGGCTTTAATAACTATTTTCGATTGAACTGTAAGTTATTGACAGATATAGTCTTCTCTTCAGCACACTCACGACAAAAAACCGCTTTTGGAAGACCATTTTGAGGAGGCCGGAAATGACACTTTTCGCCGGTCTTGATTTCCTGCCCACAACTCATGCACCAAGAATCGAACTTAGCTACGATCCACAGCCAGTAAAACCTCTTTTGTTTCGACACCGAGTACTCTCTATCCCTATATACTCTATATCTTATAACTAATACACTAATCACAGGGCTATCGCCCCGTGACCCCTTAGGGGCCAAATTTAAAGGTAAAATGTATTTTCGCAACAAGTTTTTTTGACTTTTATTAGGTATGGATTAGGTATACGTACAAACTACGTATATGCAATTACTTGCAACAATTAGACAATATTCTTCAAAATATCTCTTGACAAAAAGTATTGAACAATATTCTCTAGTGACAACCGATCATGCACAATAATTGTGCAAGGAGTGGAATTTGGCAGAATACGACGAAATTGACGTGACCTCGCTACCGGCGGCGCTAAAGTATTCACTTCTTGACGACAAGAACGCTGCTGAGGTCGCTGACCTGTGCTACCAGCAGTGGAAAACCTACTTTGAAGCCAATGAGCGCAATGCTGCGGTCCGCAACTGGAAGAATCTGTGCAGTGAATCCGATGAACTTGAGGCGATTAAGGCCAAGCAGTCAGAAACTGGCAAAACACGGTCAACCTATTATCGTTCAACCATCTTCCCGGCTATCATCAGCCGAACGGCCACCCTTCTTGACGCTGTAAACCAGAATAGTCCTCTCCTGAGCTTCAAGCCTGAGTTTGGGGCTGCTGCCGAGGGCGTTCTAAAGCAACAGGATGCGGTTAATCACTATCTCGAAAACGACGACTTCGCCATGAAGGAGATCGAATCGATTATCGACTCCGAAACCTTCAGATATTCAGTTACCAAATGCTCCGCCAAACCAATTTCCAGAAATACTCTCGTTCGAGAGGGCGCCGGGTCCATCGAACTCAATAGTGGCGGTGAACTTGACGTTGCCGACCTACGAGCGAACTGGCAAATGGCCAGAGGTGAGGACTTACCCAAGGAAGCACTGGAAGGTCTTGTCAGCCACAAAGCCAAGTTCGTGAAACAGGTTACTTCAGTAGTACCTACCCATGAAAATGTCCCATTCGGGCGATTCGTCTTCGACAACGAGATGAACTCCAAAGAACACTGGCGGTTCTGTGGTGACATCAGCCTTGTCCCATTCGTGAACGTCCTTGAAAATGAAGACATCTACGATAAAGACCGGGTGGAAAAGCTCTTTAAGCTCCTGAAAGATAAGTCACAAACTGTCGGCCAGTACAACGACTTCTATTGGGAAGTGACTGAAGACTCTGAAGCCGACGCTCAGCGCCAGCAGACCGATCTTCTAGCCATCCTGGAACTCTATATCAAGACCATCGAAGACGGTGACGTGAAGATCAAGCGGATGCACATTGTCCTGAATCTGGACGATCCTGATGCCAAAACCAAGAATGGCGGCACCGCCAAGTTTGTCCTGAGCGCACCGCACGATAGCCCATTCCAACTCTTTGATTATCCATACGTCATGTCCTTCGCTTACAAGCTCCCACACGCGATGCGCGGGATCTCAACCGCCGACCTCGGCGCTGACGGTTCCGATATGATAAACCAGTTCTGGAATCTGGCGATCGACAAGTGCCGGTGGACGATCCACAACATGATCCTGATGCGCAAAGGCGTCAAGCTCTACAATACGTGGAAGCAAGTTCCCGGGCGACTCCATACTATGTCCGACATCTCCGAAAACTCTGTTCGCGTACTAAACGTCGGACAGGGCGGACCGAACGATATGCTCTCTCTGCTCGGCATGGCTGACGCCGACCATCGCAACCAAATGGCAGCTTCGGACATTATGCAGGCAGTAGAGGGGAACGGCTCCGAACAAGTTGGTGCCAAGAAGATGCGTTTCAATTCGTCGATGATCCGGCTGAACCTGACAGGAATCTATATCGCTGACCGGCTATGTCAGATCGGTGCAATGTTCCGGGATATATGCGCTCAGATAGTGGCTTCCGGCCAGCCGATCAAGCTTGGCGGCCAAGACCTCGGTATTAGCGCCGAAGACTTCATGGAACGATCGACAGTCACAATCCTCAATATGATGCGCCTGGGACTGCGTGACGACGAATTGGTGAAAGCAAAAGAGTCAATGACCAGTTTCCAGTCGTCTCAAATCTATCAGCAAGCAGTCGCCAAAGGTGACTTCACGGGCGAATGGGAGTCGCTTCGTCGTTACCAGATAGCCCTTGGAGTTAGAGACGTTGAATCAATTATCGGTTCCAAGCCAGCACCACCTATGCCAGTACAACCGGCGTTGCCGCAGGCAGGCCAACCGGGAGGAAGCCCTCCAACAGCTACTCCACCTCCCGCTGAACCAGTGGCACCGGATCCTGAAATGCCAATGCAACCTGAACAACCTATGCCGCAGGGGGCTTGATGGGTGAACCGTCACCGAATTGGGGAACAAATCATACGGGAAGACCAAAGGGTCCACCGAGAATAAAGGTCGCAAAAAAGATAGGCCACCCAATAGGGCGGCGCTCAATGAGAAGAAGGAAGTCAAAAATGGCAAAAGATGAAGTGAAACTTAGCCCTCCGTTGGTACAGTCGCCTCCAGTAGAGACGCCCGATCCGGTCGTTGATCCGTCACCTGTTCCGAAGGTCTGCCGCTGTCATGGCGATTTGGAAAAAGGATCTGTGATCGTTGGCGCTGACGGCAAGTGTCAGATGTGCGGTCGTCAGTTGTTTGGACAACCGGCAGTTGCACCTACTGTCAAGACTGTCGAAGACGAAACCCCGAAGACCGAGGACATTTCGCGGGTGAAAAAGTTCACCAACGGCATGTATTTCGTCGAACGGCTTCCCAATGGTGCCTTTGGCCGCGTAATCTACATCCAGTCGGCCGAGCCTAATCAAGTGACGTTCCGGGAAGTGGGTATGGAGAAAATACCCCGTCCTGAGTGGCAGATGAAGACGCCTGCTTTTAAGGATAGCCCGCACATCATCCGCGAGAAGGAATCTGCTTTTTGCAGTCCCGAAGCCTTTAGGGGTGTCCTGACCAACCAGCACTTTGAGCGCGTTATCAACGAAAATCTTGTACGAACACTGGCCGCGCAGTAGGAGGATTGGATGAAAAGAATACTTGGGGCACTTCTCATAGTTCTTGTTGTAGCGGTCGCCCTTATCGCTCAGGGTCCGAAGGTCTATACGGCATATCAAAACACTAAGATTTTGCATTTAACCGACACTATGGGCGGAATTGATACCGGAAGAATTGGTGGCTTTGATAGCACTACGGCAGCCAGAACCTTAGTAAAGGTCAAGGCGGGTGTGGGTGATACCACAAAACGAAGTTGGATCAAGTTCAAACCGAATTTGTCGATGGATGTGGAATCAACCGGCAAGGGGCCATTCACTTTCACTATCGACAGTCTATCCGGTCAATTTCCTGATTCTGGTTTCCGATTCACCTACGTGAAAGCGTCTTATACGGGTGTAAGGCAATCCGGCTTTGTGAATTGGAAATATACGATCAAGAGCGATTCCACCAGCTTCGTCTACAATGCACGCACTAACCCATCTGCGGGTGGAGACGAAACGATAGTTTGGGATACCGGCGATGTTTTCCAGATACCCCCGGCCAACTCCTATTTCGTTCAGTTTGCTTGTTACAAGATGAGCGAGAAGGACAGCACGGGGGCAAGAATGATTCTCCAAAATCGAATGTATATGGATTCGCGGCCTGGCGACAACTGGGCGAACGTCTGTAGTTCCGGTGTTTTCACCGACACTACCGCCCCCCTCGCCGATACCGCGAAGATTACACGAGACAACCTTGGGGAAGCGTTCAGGGTCATCGCTTGGGATGTTGATTCACAGAGTGCGAAAGTGTACTACGGGAAGATCGACTGGTTCGGTCTGACGTGCCACATCGTCACTCGATACTAATTTGAAAGGAAACGAAAGATGAAAACTAAACTTCTAATCCCTCTGTTAATGTTGGCTGTTCTCTTGCCGATTGCGGTGGGGTTTGCGGCCAACGCCACGATTGTGTCGGGAACCAAAACGGAACTGATTCCGTGGAAGATAACGTATCCATCCGACAACGTAGTGATCGGATACGGTTTGTGCAATCATGCGGTGCAAGTCGATTCGGCGTCTACGGCAGCTCGAAGTAATGCTACTGTCGAAATCATTCCCGCAACCGATGTCTCGGCTTACGACAAGGTTTGGTTGTGGGTTTCGCCTACCCAACTTGGGGATAGTTGTTACACTCTTTCCGACACTGATACGTCTCGTGTTATCTTCGAGACGAGTTATGACGCCGTAAATTGGTTCAAGAACATCACCGGAACTAATGGCGATACGGTCATAACGGCGGTGACAAAGAGGCCTACCTTCTATACGACCAACGATTCTTGTGCCGGCAATAACAAGAAGGGCGTATGGATTCGCGCTAGAGTATACTACAACCTTTCTGTTGGTGCGGCTATCCCCGTGGTCGGCACTCCCGCAAATGGGCTTTACAACCAGAAATACGCCTATGGCCTGAAAGCATGGCGAAGCAAATAACATGAATGAGAATCTGAAAAGACAGGGTGAAGCCGAGCGTGCTATGCTCGAAGCCGACAAGAAACTTGCCGAAGCAGCGGATCACTTACGCGGAAATCCCGACTTAGGTCTGATTCTCATTTCCTTCCTGAACAGGGCGGAAGAAATACGCACCTTCCTCTGTCAGCCATACGATCCATCGCTGCCAGTGGACTTTCAACACCTGCAACGCGCCGAATGGCGTGGCCGGGTGAGTGAGATCGAAGATTTACTTGACACCTTCAAAGAACAGGACACGGATACAGATGCTCAACACGATGAATAGCGTCTACTGTCCCAACACTATTGAGGTAATATGTTTTTGAAAGAATTAACGCGGTTTTTCAGTCCAGAACCAGCCGGTGGCGGTGGCAACATTTCAGTTACCGTTACTCCGGGTGGCGAAACCAAGGGTGCCGACACACCCGATGATTCTGTCGATACTCCAGATTTTGGTCTCTCTGAACTGGAATCCGGCGCTCCTAACGAAGAACTAAAGGAATTTACCAAAGTTGTTCGTGAGGAGCAGGAGAAAGACCCCACTCTAAAGCCTTTCGAGGTTGACGAGCGGGATGTCTTGGAAGAGATTGAAGCAGGCACAAAGCCAGAAGCCAAGGAAGAACCTAAAGAACAGAAGTCTCCCGACACGCAATCGGAACTTTCCGATGCCGAACTGGAGCAACTGAAGGTTCTCGGAAAACGGGCAATGGCTAAACACGGCAAGCTGAACCAGTACATACCAAACGGCGACATCTTTGAGGCTTTGACTCGATACAACGGTGGACTTGAAATGTTTGAACGCGCCCGTGCACTAGCCGGACGCGCAGGCATGAGCATACCTCAGCTTTTCGATTACGTCGAACAAGGCGTGACCGGAGCGCAGGAAATTCAGGCAGGACGCAAACCTGCTAATCCAGAACCGAAACCGAAAGAACTTGACAATGAGACTCTCGAGAAGCTCTCCAACATTCTCGGTCTAACACCCGAAGAAGGCAAGAGCACGATTGATCTTCTGCGTCAGTCTCTCGGAATCTCATCGGTTGACCAGACGTTAACCGATCGTCTCGCTCGTCTTGAGCATGGACAGAATCTAACACAGGAACAGCAGAATCAAGCGTTTTGGAGCAATGAGTTTTCTACCTTTGCCAAGTCAAATCCGAAAGTCGAAAGTCTCAAGGACAAACTCGATTTCATTCTTGCTCAAGAGGAAGCATCCTCTCCGGGATTCTGTCAGAGAAAGCTCGACGAAAGTGTGGCTACGGGTGTGCGTCCCTACCAGTGGGCGTTACGTTACTACATGGCGAGTTATGCGACCCCCGAAGAGTTCATGCAATCTCTTGGTGCAGTGAAGCCGAAATCTGAAGCCCCCGTACCAGCTCAACGTGTCGTAGGCGCCGGCCATCTCGGTCCAAGTTCTTCTGACAATGATAACTTTGACCCTGAGAAGGCGACTCTATCTGAAGCATCTGCTTTTCTGTCTAAGGCGTTGGGAAACAAAGTCCCAATACCGGGAGAGCGGTTCAGGTAGTAGTTCCTCCTTCTCGTTGAGGAAACTATGGCACAGATTACCAACACCGTCCTTGCCAACGCAATTCAGACGTTTTGGGACAAGGGCTTACTGAAGGTATACATCAAAACCCTAAAGGCTGGTGATTTCGCTTCTCAGCGTAAGATCACTAACGCCAACACCGTTCGTTTCGCCAGGTTTGAGAAGTTTGCACGTCCGGCCAAGATGACCGAGGGCGGTCTTCCTACTCCGCAGACTTTCTCTGTCAACTACCTTGAAGTCTCTCTCGACGAATATGCTCTGGCAGCCCAGATGACGGATTGGTCGATGCACGACAATGCCTTTGGCGACTTACTGGCGAAGACCACCGAAAGAGCCGGTATCGCTATGGCTGAGGGTGCGGACTACGTGACCATGAAAAAGATGTGTACTCACGCTTACCGCGTCCCTTCCGGTCTCGACCTATCCAGACGCGCTAAGGGTACGGCATCGTCCGGTTCGACTTCGACTCTTGTTTGCTCGACACTGGCAGGAGCCTTCGCTGACGACGATTTCAACGGATCGACCTTGCTTGTGTATGAAGGCACGAACAAGGGCATTGCCAGAGAGGTCTACGACTTCACCGCATCAACCTGCACGTTTACGTTCACCGGGGACCTGTTCCCACAGGCGAACGATTCGACCTCGAAATTCATTTGCTGGAAGCGCAACGGTACTCTTGTTGCTCCCGATACCAATACGTTCCTCGTCATGGCGGCCATGGCTAAGTCGCATGGCCTGAAGAAGCCGGCAGGGGAAGTCGGTGTCCCGATATTGATTCCGTCTTCTTTCCTTCCCGAATTTTTCAAGGACACGATCTTCCAGACTCAACAGTTGAACATCCCGAACAATCACTATCAGGATGCTGATGTGAAGAAGTGGGGTTCGTTCCTGTTGATTCAGCACGATCAGCCATACGTGGAAGACGCCAGCGCTGCCGGTGCCGAAGCCGAGACTACGGGCAGCCGGTGTCTGTGCCCGGTCATTGGTGTCGATTCCTATTCGATTGCACGTCAGTCGAAGGGAAGTGGCAAGTTCGGTTTGGAGAACTTTGTCGTTGACCAGCCGGATCACACAAACATGATCATGGCCTACACCACTCTCGGATCGAAGCACCGCTTCGGTGTGGAAGTGATTAACGCCGAGAACCTGTTGGCGCTCGAAGTGCCTTACGTCAATTACGATTAAGGGATGGCGGGGTAACTCCCGCCTTCTCTTGGAAAGGATGATATGTACCTAATAGTCGTAAAAGAGAAAGGCGAGACGGGAAAGCCTATCTCGATGGCCGTTTTCTCCACGCTTGACAAGGTTGCTGATGTGAAAGCGATTGTTGTCAAGGAAAAGGAAGAAGACAAAGGCAAGACCATTGGCGAGTTGTACGCTCTCGATGTCTATGACATCGGTGACGTTGACGACTTCAACTTTTTCCAGAACACCACGACAAAGGTGGAATAATGCCGATCTATGACCTTCAATGTGTAAGTTGCGAAACGCGCGAGACTGATGTTCTCGTTGGCTCTGGCGGTTTGAGTGCGTGTCCCAACTGCGGTGGGGCACGGACGATATGCTTTAAGAACATGACCGCTTCTGTGATTGTGAAGAACAGCATGACTCCACAACAGCAGGAAGTCGAGCAGATGAAGGCCATACTGAAGCAAGCGGAGTCAAAGGGGCAGTTGTCGCCCGAAGTTCTCTCAATGCGGCCAGAGGATTTCGTGATACCTGACACGCCCCTTACTCCACAGCAACGTGAATGGACGCAGGGGGAAGTGCAGCAACGCGCTTACGACTCCAAAGCTGAAGATCTCTCTCTCAAGAAAGAGAGCGAAGAGATTAGCAGGGCTTTCAATTCGTTAGGTAAGGAAAGTCAGAACGAAGTGGTGCAGGGGATGAATGGACTTCTCTACGAACCCGTTGAGGTGACAAAATGAGCATGACTGAAGACGAAGCCATAGCCCTCCTCTGCATGGCAAAGGGACAAGCTACCGAGGAAGTCAAGAAGGCTGCCAAGACTGCTCTACTCCAATCTATGCACATGATCCTCGATAGCTCCGGCGTCGGTTGGGACTTCGAGAAGGTGAAGCTGACACTGACTACCATATTAGGCAAGACCACATACTATTTGAATCGCCTTAACGACATGGTTGATATTGCCGCTGCCAGCATACTCAATCCGAATGACGATCTGGTCAGTGTCGTACACAATGCTTGGTACGGGACCCAAAGACTACAGAAGATGGACGTTGACGACTTCCTGACTGAACACAATGGCAGTACTTCCACGGGGACACCTTCGGTAATCACGGCCTACGGCAATGCCATCGAAATCTATCCGATTCCTGACGGGGCTTACTCGTTGAGCTTTCTTGTCTCGAAGCATCCCAAGGGATTTGAGGCGATGTTATCGCGCAAGCAGTACGCGCCAGTGTTCCTTGCCAGACAGTTGATGTTTGAACCGAACACGCCAGACTATCTCAAGTCGTCACAGTTGGCAGACAAAGCTATGGAGGCGTTCAAGCAGGGGGATGGTGTACTCGACATGAATGATGCCGTCGAAGGAGATTTCAGCTATGAAATGGAGTAGTCGCGTCATACTGATAGTCCTGTTGCTCTCTGCGTGCGCCAACGGACTTAATCGTTCAGATATCAGAGTCAGGACAAGAACATATTGGGGGCAACTGTTTGCCGCTAACAGCAATCTCCCTGACAGTATTCTGGACAATGCCACGAACACCGCCCAGGCGCTCGTTGCTCATATCGGACAGGCGAGAGAGAGGGATACGTCGATCACGCTGACATCAACGGCGACATCCTACTCTCTCCCCTCCGATTTTGATGGAGTTACCGGAGTCTACGGGACTACGCGAACGATAGCTCCCGCTGTTCTACGGTTCATGCCATACCGTGAGTTTACGATGGGGTACGCTGATAAGTCTCCAAGTGAGTATTCGATTCATAACGCACAGCTCTATGTTTGGCCGAAACCGAAAGACAACAAGGACTCTGTGCGGGTGCTGTACTTCTCTACGGTTACGAAGATGGATTACGATACGGCTACCTGCCGGCTACCTGCTGTCTGGCATGAACTCATTCCCTTTGTTGCGGTCGAAGTGCTGAAGATCCCCGATGTCGGGACTGTCGCGGCGATGCAAACGATCAACGATTTGATAATGGCTTGGAAACGGAACTATGTTGAGAAGTTATCTGAAAAGACTGTTCCTCAAGGTCAGTAATCTCGACTGGGGCGGAGTCCTTTTACTCCTCGCCATTGTCTTGGTTCTCTCTCTCATTATCGCTCTGGCAACTGCTGAAGGTGCTGAATTACAGTGGCAACAGCTTGGTGACTACTCTGGCGGGATTAACACCAAGTCTCCAAAGGGACAGTTGGCCGCTAACCAGTATCTCAGTCTTCAGAACTTCCTCATTGTCAATGGTGGATTAGAGTGCCGCAAGGGATTCTACAAGCTCCATTCCTTGTCAACGAGACCGATTACTTTTGTGGGCGTGTTTCACAAGAAGTCCGGGACAAATCACCTAATCATCGGCGACGGTCAACGGATATGGTCATCACTGGGGTTGATCGATACTCCGAAAGAATTGACGATAGGAACATACGATGTCAGCACCGTTGATGTCGATAGTGCCGTAAATCAGATTCATGGTAATTCCGTCAGCACGCAGAGGTGGTTGGCATGGCTTGGTTCTTGTGAGGGTTGTCCGATTACGGTTGGTGATACAGTCCGAACGATCAGTAAGATCGTTCTCGACACTTTGATTTATACGACAGTGGCATACAACAAAACTCAGAGTGCGGCCAGTTATTCTCTTGGAGCACTTGGGATCACTGTTAATCGTGGCCTGACGATCTCTGATAGATATTGGCTTTACACAACCAATGGTCGTTACTCTATGGATTCTCCAGACAGTGCCACGATCTCTCTCGGTGCATTGAATGGGACGCGGTATCAGATGTCAACCCCATACGTTGCACGAACGTGCTATAACAATAAGGCGAGTTTGAGGTTCACGTCTTCCGGTTTGAACACGGGACTGGCAGGATATTTCTTGCGACTCACAAGCGATCAAAGATCGAATGTGGCTCGCAATCCGATCCCTGCCGGTAGTTCATTCTACATGTCCTATCCCATCATCAACAGCAATGCGACACAGATCACTACGCAGGGAGCGGCCTTCATCCCTGATTCGACAGCAACCGGAGCCGAATATTTTACGGCGGTTTCTCTGACTCCATCCGCTGATAGTTTACGTCGGGTTGTTGTTGATAGTGTTGTGCGCGTTGTGCAGGATTCGGCGCAGTGGGAATGCACTGGAGACAGGGCGGTTTATTTGAAAGTGTATTGCGACTCCTGCCACTGGAAGTCGGACACGGCACGGTTCATTACCGGAGACTGTTTCGTTAGTCCCGAAACGGAAATTGGTTATCTGGGAAGTGTAAATCCCGGACTTGGTACGGGGCCTGCGATGACCAATAGAATTATCGGAGCAAAGTACAAAACGCCGGTGCAGGAACAGATTCGCGCTACGTCCATGACGGCGGCATTGAAATTTGGTGGTGCGGGTGCTTTCACGATCAAGGGTGCTGTCTATAACGCATCAACAAGGGCACTGGTTGACACCACTCGGACTTTAGTGGACACGGCAGTTGGTACTTATACTCCAGCGACAATTACTCTGACCTTTGCAAGCGAAGTGCATTTGGATAGTAGCACCGATTACATCTTGTGTCTCTGGACAAGTCTGGCTTCGGCTACTTTTCGATATACTGCATCTTCCGGTGATTACGCCTACAAGCAATTCGGTCGCTCGCTGACATACACGGGCAGTTTTCCGGCAACTTTAGCCCCAACCGATTCAAGCTATTCGATCAATTTGGCGGTTTATGCCATGTTGAACTATTTTGAGAATGTCGATCCGAAGAGCAAGTCAGGACTGAACAACGCAGTTGCCTCAACTTGCTATCCAGTTGTCGGTGGTTACGTCACTTCCGATAGTGCCATTTTGGTTGCTTCTGATGTAACGGGATTCCCCGATCACGGACAGCGAAAGTTATCGTTTTTCCGCATGATTCATGGTGCGAGTGGATCGGCAATGATACTCGATTCTACAAATTATGTGACTGTTGCTACTTTCGAGGGCAGGGTGTTCCACGTCTTAGCGAGCGCCAAACAGACAATCTATCGGTCTGATTTGTTCGACCCCGATTCGATTCTGGCGGCAACGATCATTCTGACCGATCCGTCCGGTGAGGACATAACCGCCATGCTCGGACAGTCGGAATACTTGAAGGTCTACACGGCCAACAATCGCTACGTGGTGACTTCGACTGACGGGTACACGTACACGATCAACAAGATCAGCTCTGGTGTCGGCTGTGTGGCGCCAAAGACTCTTTGCGAAAAGGACGGCGTTCACTACTACCTGCACTATACCGGCGTTTACCGCGACGACGGTACTCCCGACTTGGGACAGCCAATCAGTGCTCCGATCAACGACTGGTTCACTGACTCTATCGGGACTTCTCAGTACGATCAGGCAGTGGCTACGATCTATCAGGGAAGATACTGGATCAGCATAGTAACAAAGTCAAATCAGAAAAAGACCTTCGTTTACGATATGACCGCGAACGCTTGGACGGATATGAGCGTGTTGTCGTTTGCTTCGGCAATCTCTTATGGCGGCGACATCGACAGTCTGCGATTCATCTTTGGCTCTTCCGACACTGGCAACGTCTACGCATACGGGTCGCACTCGGACAGGGGCGATTCTATCTCTGCCGTCGTACAGAGTGGCTATCTCAATCAGGACGATCCTACGGTTTTGAAGTCGTACAGGGAAGTGTTCGTCTCTGGTGAAAAGACATCCGGAGTCAAGTTCACCCTGTCGCTTTATCTCCAGCCGACTGCTGTTTGGACATCAACTGCGATAGTCGGAACGTCAGAGGTCGGCAACTACCGAGTTAATCCATTGCAGACAACGGGCAAGTCTGTCTCTGTGAAGCTGACGATACCGAACGCCTATGGCTACAAACATTCATCTATGAGGTTGGGATATGTGGGTCAAGGCACTGCTAATTAGTCTGTTGCTGTCTACTGTAGCTCTTGCTCAGGGGTCTGTCCCTATTGCCAGAGATACCAGTCGGGCATCCAAGAATCTGTTGAAAGAGTCAAAGATGATTCAGAGACAGATTGATGCTCTCAGACAGTATATCGACTCTAACTTCGTTCAGTGGGGTATTGACACGATTGCTTCGCTTGATTCGGCTACGGTTACGATCTCGGTGGAATATGAGTCAGGGACGAGTTACGCTGCCGAGGCGATAGCGGAGATCAATCTTGCCAATGGCCTGTACTGCTCGACTCACACGGATTCGACATTCATTGTACACAATCAGAATAACACGACAGTGATTTTTCGCTGGCTGGCCGCTGGGATAAGAAAGAAGGAGTAGGGAACATGATAACGTCTCCCATTAAACCAAAGACTATCGGACTCGCCGCTGCTGCCGGCCAGACGCAAACCGATAATCGCTTTGGTGCAAGAGGAATAGCACCATTGCAGAAGAACGCGGCCACAGTTCCCTATAAGACAAGTATCAGACCGCAACTAACTCAGTTGCAGAAGACGTTAGGGCAACCGATCTCTGCACCGCAACCGATTCAGCCGGTGACGGCAGCCAACACCAATCAGTCAGCGAACGGAACTCCCCTGAATCAGACTCAGGCTCCGATCGGTACGCCACAGTTCCGCCCAAGACCTCAGTTCGATCCTAACGCTGTGAATGGTGCTCCCGTAACGCCTACGGCGCCGATTCAAGCTCCGGCTCCGGCTACACTAGCGGAAAGCCTCAGTACGATGAACGCTAAGGCAACTACACCGACAACGAGCCTGAGCGCGACATTGCCTACTACAACGACATTGCCATCGGGATCGGTTACTGCACCAATAACGAATGTGACTACCCCAGGTGCAACTTCTGGCGGGGTAACCACACAAGCAGACGTTCCTTTTGGCGGACAGAAGCCATTCGGGATGAGTGACGGTCAGTGGGCACAGGTGATGGCTCAGTACAATCAGGAAAAGACCGATACCGCTGCACAGGCCACACAGCCCATTGATTCTCGCGTCGATACTGCAATGAATACATTAGCTCAAGGAACGAACATCAATGTGGTAGGGGATCAGCCTGTCAATCCGGGCAGATTTGATACCGCCGCCAATGCCTTCAATCCGAATGTCACCGGACAGGTCGCTGCTAATGTCAACCAGTTCAATCCTAACATATCTTCAGCGGGATCAAGTTTTCAAATCAGTGATCCGGGAGCAAGAAATGCGAGCTTCTTCGATCGGGCGACATCAGAATATGGAACCAACCAGCCAATAGCCCCCGGACAAGTTGCAGGAGTTACTAACCCGTCTACAGTTGGAAGAGAAGGCGGAATTGGTCAGACGGATGCGGAAAGGCAAGCGACAGAAGCGCAACTCAAAGTAGCTAACGCTGCTGCCGCAAACGGCGGGATGATGACCAATGAGCAGATTCAGGCTCAGATGGATCCGTACATTCGTGCGGCTCAGGCTCAGGCAGCCGATGCTTCGAGTCGCGGCAATGCTCTTCTTGCGAAGGCGTCAGGTGGCGCCGGACTCGACACTCAGTCGGTCGCTGACGTTGCGCGTCAGGCGTCTGATTCAGCCAACAACACGATTGGGACGAAGTTCTCTGATATTATGAGCCAGAACCTTGCCAACCGTGGGTCGATGCTCAATACGGCGTCAGGGGCACTTTCTGACGTGGGCACGAGAGAAGCTGGCAAGTCTACTGCTGGTGCTCAACTTGGCGTCGAACAACGTGGTCAGGACGTGACACAGAGGTCGCAGGATGTTGAGTCGAACCTGACTCAGCGGACTCAGAATATCGGTCAGAGACAGGATGACATGAACTTCCTGACTCAGAACGCTAACCGACTTTCGAGTGACATGCTTGGTCTGGCCGGTCTGGACATCACCAAGTATACCAGCGACGGCAATCTGAATGTTGACAAGTACAAGGCTGACATCACTCGCCAAATGCAGGATCGTGGCTTGAGTCTGGACGAGGCCAATGCCAAGACGGATCAGTATTTCAAGGCTCTGAACGCAACGATGGATATGACTCAGAGCGAGAAGGACAATCAGGTCAAGATGGCTGATTTGGCACAGAAAGCCGATCAGGGCGATGTACAGGCTACTTTGGAACACTCGAATCAGCTACTTCAGCAGGCGGTGTCTTCGGGTCAGTTGACCAACGATCAGACTCAGACGATGCTGAACAGCCTGTATCAATACTGGAATCAGCCACAGCAGTTGGCACTCGCCTACGCTGAACTGAAGAACAGATTGAAGGTTGCAGAGACGGGGAAGCAGGGCAGTAATGTCGGGATCAATGTTGGCGGATTTGGAATTAACATTCCGACAGGATAGAGGTTAAAGGATGCCATACAGACTAAACGAACAAGGCGACATGGTTTGGGACGATACGCCTCAGACTTATGAGCAGAGAACTTTGGCGCGTCAACCCCTTTCCTCTATTGATCCGGCACAAGGCCAGAAGTCGCTTGGTGATACGCTGAAGGACATCTTCTCTAACGTCAGCGTGTCGTACCGGAACAAAAAAGGTGGCGGTGTCTCGTTTGATGGATCACGACTCAAACAGGGCATGGCCAACAAGGAAGCTGATAAACAGCAGAAGGACAACGAGCGCTATCAGACAGAGAACTATGTCGCCAAAGCAATAACCGATCAGGTGGACGCCGAGAATAAGGTTGCTGTCAAAAAGAGAGAAGAAGAAACTCTCAAGGACAAAACCAATCTTGCCAAGTTGATAGCCGAACAGATCGCTACAGGGAAGACCGGTAAGGGTTTGGTCGGGCAGCCGGTCAATTCCGAATGGGGTGTGCAACCGCAACCGAATGAGGCCGGATTCCCTTCGGGACCTCAGACCACAGCCTACAATCAAGAAGGAGCACAACGCACGACTCTCGGACAGATGGAGAATGTTCAGGTTCCGCAGACTCCCGCAGAACAGGCAAATCAGATACCGAACGCTGTTGCCGCAACTCAAGCGGCTTTTGCTCCAGAGAAACAGAAGGAACCAAGTCAGGCTGATTATGTCCGCAGTATGAAGCGTGAACGTGTTGCTGGTATTCGTGAAGCCGGTGGAAGCGAACTCGTTTGGCAACGATCGTTACCCCCAGATCAGTTTGACGAAATGCTGGCGATGGGTGTGATAAAGGATTTGAGTGGGACGATGGCCGAAGAGAGTGCCAAGATTGATCGTGCTCTTGCCAAAGCCGATGCAGAATACACGCAAAACCTAAGGAGATACCAGAGACTTTCAGTTGGAACCAAGGCAAATAACTATGAAGACGCTCTAACGAATGACGAAATAGAAGCTGCTGATCCTCAAGCTTGGAAAGCTAAAAACGAGGGATTGCCGACAAGAGATGATTTCCTGAACGAAAACCCGACGATCGCGCCAGAGACATACAAGCAGTTGAACAAGACTTCTATCCCGCCGCTTGTTGGGACTTCCGGGCAAGAAGCTCCGGCAGTAGGCCAATCAGCACCGCAAGGTGGAACGCCATCCGGTTATGTGTCTCCGGAGCAGGAAGCCGCTATCAATCAACGTCTCGCTGCGATCAAGGCCAGAATTGCAGCGATAGAGGGCAAATAGCGTATGATGACGGTTGCGGAATATCAGTCGAAAGTTCAGGAACTCGATGCACTCGAAGCCGAACTGACTCAACTGGAAAAGGACAGATTGGGCGGGGTTATGCCTACCGATCCGACTCAGCAACGCCTCGGTACTGCCACGGCGCAGGCTCCGCTTGAGCAACCGCCTGTAACCGCGTCTACCGCTTCAAAACCCCAGCAGTTGATAGGTGACTACGCCAAGCAACTTCAGGCGGGACCGCCGACCGCAAAGACACTGGCTGAAGAGATAACCCCTGTCAACTACACTGGCAACTTCGCTCACGACGCCGGAGCATTGGTCACGAACCTCGGCAAGGATGCTCTCGGGCTGATTGCTGCACTACCAGAAATGGCAAAGACGGCAGTAAGCGGTACTGGCGAAGAGAAAATGAAGATGGCTCAGGACTTGATTGCGTTCTCGCCGGTGTCAGCTTTCCACCTGCTCAATGCTGCCAGGCTGATACCCCCGGCCATGGCAATGTCACTCTACGACGCTACTACCGACAAGACGACTGCCGACATTGGGAAAACCGATCAGCAACGATATGAGGAGCTTGTAGGGCAATCGCAACAGTATGTCGCACAGCATCCTATCGGGACACTTATGGGCGTGGCAATGGGTAAGGGCGGAATTGAGAAGATGCGACCAGCAGAAGCCCCAGCGATCGACAGTCCTGTCAATCCTGAACTGCTCAAGCCAGAAGCGAAAGCCCCGGTTGAACCGGCCCCTGTAGTAGAATCTCCGAAGCCAATGGAGCCGCCAAAGCGCGTCTATAAGCATCCTTACGATATGACACGGGCAGAACTGTCCGATGCTGTTTTCGATCAGGGCAAGTTGAGTGCTAATGAGGTCGCCAAGTTGTCACCGGATGAATTGATTTACGAGTTTACGGCTGGAAAGATGGGAAAGCAACGTGTGGTTCCTACGGTTGAGGAACTGCCACAGGTCGCGCCTGCCGAAGCGAAACCAGTACCCCCGCCTGTCGAGACTCCCAAGCCCGAAATGGTCACAGAACCGCCTACGAAGCCCGTGGTTGAACCTGTTCCAGAGAAGATCGTTGTTGGCGCAAAGGATGAAGGTCTCAATGCGATTGAATCCAAGCAGAGAGAAATTGATGCTGCAAAGACACCGGAGTCGAGCACACCCAAAACTGTAAGCCAACCTGAACCTGTAACCTCGGCTCCGGCTGAATTGTCTTTTCTCGACAAGGCGGAGGCAGCCGCGAGAGAGAGACTGGCACAGAGACAGGGAAAGATTTCTCTTGGTGCTCTTGGCGATCCGAAAACAGCACTTGATCTAACTGACCATGCTATCATCGGAGCAGTCAAATTGGCTCGTGGAGTGGGTGAGTTTGGGCAATGGTCTGCGGAAATGCTGAAGGAGTTTGGGGATGAAATCAAACCACACCTTCAGAAAATCTGGCGCCAGTCCCGACAGTTCCATGAAAAGATCAAGGCCGGTGAAGATCCCGCGACGTTCGTTGTTGAACAGCCGAAAGTTGAGAATACTGGTACGGCTCCGGTCGAAGTTGGACTGAGCAAAGAACATACTGCCGAATTGAGACAGGCGTATGGTTTAGACCAAATTGACCAGACAAAAGCTAGATCATTCCTTGATGCTGCCAAGACCGCGAAGGACAAGGGACTCGATAAGGATGCCCTGAGTATCGCTAACGATGTTATGGCTACCAAGCGACCGATCACGATGGAAGAACATGCGGGACTGCACGCGAAAGCTCTTGACCTTGCCAACGAATACGACAAGGCCATTGAGACTTCCGCGAAACTGGTTGACGAGGGTAATCCTGAAGGTGCGGCGATAGAGCGCAATCGTGCCAATGCCATTGCCGGTGACATTGACCGGCTGACTTTGGCTACCGACTTGGGAACTGGAGAAGCTGCCCGTACTGTTTCGATTGCCCGGATGATGCAAAACCGTGAAGATTTCTCTATTTCCGCCAGCGTGCAGAAAGCAAAGTCCTTGAAGGGTGAACCGCTAACACCCAAAGAGACTTCGCGCATCGAAGAACTTGCTTTGAAGCACAAAGAGTATGAACGTCAGATTGAGGATCTTCGCGCCAAAAACGATCAGTTGATGACTGAACACGAAAAGGAAGTTGCCGCTGCCGTAGCGAAACGAATGGTGAGGCGGGAACGGATTACCGCGAAGACTACTGAGTACAAGTCGAAGATTCTCAAGGAACGCGACAGTATCAAGAAGCAAATCGCCGACTTGGGATATCGGGTCAACGACGTTACCGGCGTCACTGCCGAAGGTTCTTACCTGATTGGCAAGTTGGCAGTCAACTACATCAAAGAGGGTGCTGTTAATCTTGCCGACGTGGTACAAAAGGTCATTGCCGACATTCCCGCCTTGACCGACAGAGACGTGTATCAGGCACTCATAGCGAAAGACCCCAAGAGACAGGGCATAGCCAGAAATGAAGTGACACAGCGTATTCGTCAGCTTCGCAAGGAAGCCTCACTAATGGCTGGTGACAAACTGGCTGAAGTGAAGTCTGAATTGGCGCGACTCGAAGAACAGCGGAAGACCGGAGATTTCGAGGTCAAACCGAAGACAGAAGCCACAAAATTGTCTCCAGAGTTGGAGCGCAAGCAGATTGAACTCCTGATGGTTCGCAGGGAATTGCGGACGGCAATCAATCAGGTCGCTCCTACCGGAGTTCGTGGGTTCATTGACAAGAGCGTGAACACGTTGCGGACGGCCAAGGCGACTGCTGACATATCCGCCACGTTCAGACAGGGACTTGTTGAGAATGTTAATCAGGGTTTGAAACATCCCGTCAGAACACTTCGCAAGAACGCACAAGCGATCAAGGCGATGTTCTCCGAGTTCACAGCGGAGCAGATCGACAATGAGATTCGTACCTCGCCAACCTACTATCAGATGCAAAAGGCCAAGTTGCAGTTGTCCGATATGGATGGTAAGTTGAGCAAGCAGGAAGAATACTTCGCGTCGAATTGGCTGGAGAAAGTACCCGTGGTTAAAGCGATTGTACGTGCTTCTGACCGTCACATGACGACCTTACTGAACTCTCTGCGCTCTGCCGCCTTTGATGACTTCCTTGCCAAGTACCCCAATGCCACGGACGCACAACTTGCTTCGTGGGCTGACTACATTAACAAGAATACCGGCAAGGGTAATTTGGGGAGTATGGCTCAGGCAGCCAACGAACTCTCACTTGCTTTTTTCGCTCCGAAATTCGCAGTGAGTCGTATACAAACTCCGTTGGCACTATTCAAGAACCTGAAAGACCCGATTCTTCGCAAAGAGATTGCGTTGAGTTATGCCCGTGTAATCGGTGTTGGGTTGACGGCCATTGGTATTGCCAAGCTTGCTGGAGCCAAAACGAGTAGCGATCCTGACAGTGCGGACTTTGGTAAGATCAGATACGGTGACACCCGCGTTGACATTTGGGGAGGATTCCAACAGCCGGCGCGTTTGCTTAGTCGCATAGCGATCGGTGTGTACGACAGGGTAAGCGGCAAAGAGAAGGTCGAAAATCCCCTTGAACTGATTACTCAATTTGCAACCTACAAGATGGGACCGGGCACGTCGTTACCGCTTGAACTGTATCGCGGCAAGACGATCATGGGTGAGCCTGTGACTTTGACTGAGACCGCTGCTGCTGCTGTTACTCCGATGGTATTGGCTGACTTCTACGACGCATGGAAAGATCAAGAAGCGGCTTCGGCAATAGTGTCTGGAGCTATGAGCGCTACGGGTATTGGTGTTAGCACCTATACTGACAAGAAGAACAGAAAGAAGAATAGGAAATAGAGGACGTTTACATGACTGACAACAAAGGAAACGAAATCAAGTTTTGGGCGATTATCCTACCCTGTGTCGTGGCAGCTCTCTCGCTTGGGTTAATGATCGGGCAGAACATACCGCGCACGCCCTATATCACTGAGGGAGCGCAAACACAAATCGCAAACATGCAGCGAGAGATTACTACGGATAATAATCGATATGAGACCATTTTGAATAGCCTATCAAACCTCAACGGGCAAATTGTTGAGTTGAAAACGAAATTCGACGCCCACATAGGGTTGAAGCCATGACCGACCGCGACAAGGGACAGGTGATGCTCTGCATAGCGATAATCGTGGTAGCGGCGGCAATGTGCGTCTGCTACTACGCTACGGGAGCGAAACCATGAAGGAGGATTTATGATAATCAATGACGCCATTACGTTAAGCAAAGTCGAACTCAGTCTGATTCTATTCATCGCCGCTTGTTGGGGACTCGATGTGTTTCGGAAGTGGCGGAACAAGGTGATGCAGACTCCGATCGAGGAACCCCATGACGACTAAAATGGCGAAGTCATTCTGTGGGATTACCGCCCTAATCGGATTTATTCTCTACCTCTTTATGTGCTTCGGCGGTTGCACTCCCGCGCATGGGGATACTCTCGAAGTGGCGTTTGTCCCCGGAGTTACCAATGAGGAATACCAATATGGCATATATGCACCGGAACTGGGCATTATATTAGGTGATGTAACCCATAATACAGTGGAAAGATATTTGAATGTAACAGTGCCAAAATATTCGACGATTGATTCGGCGGTGATATTCTTCTCGTATGCTGTTGGCAATGCCAATGCCTTAGACTTGCGCATAACCGCAGAGTATGTTGATAGTGCCAATATTCTACCAACTACTTACGCAAATTGGCTTTTGATGGCTGCAAATATGACGACCGCTCATATTGACTGGTCAAATATCCCAGAATGGACTTCCTATACTCAGTATGTCTATCAAAGTCCGGATTTTCATTCTGTGGTACAAGAGGTAGTGGATCGTAGTGGTTGGAAACCGGGGAATGCAATTAATGTCATCTTTTCTCCGATAAATGGGACCACAGGATATCGAACTCCAGACGGGGCACACATCAAACTACGCCTCGTATATCATTCTGGGGCTATTCCTCCTACAACCTTGATGTCGTGTGCGATAGATAACATTATTGGCAGATCCGACACCGCCTATTTCGTCTGGCAGACCGCAAATACGTCAGAGACGAATGATTATATCAGAGTGCGAATTTCCACATCCGGATATACCGATAGCGCATCCTATACGATGCAAATCGCTTATGTAAACAACAAGAAAGACTCAACTAAGATCGGGACATTAGGGACGGGAACATTCACAACCTATGCGTCTTCATGGGTGTGGGATAACATCAATTACTATTCGTCTCGATGCCAATCTACACGCACTTTTGTCTATGTAATTCCGCCAGTAACTACATTCAATGGGCCGGTCATAGTAGGAGTTAGAAAAAAATGAAGAAGTACCTATCCATTATTGGGATTGTTTCCCTTTGCCTCTTAGCAATTATATGTGGATGCAAGCAAACACAGGCCGGGGCTACTACGGCAACCCTACACTGGACGGCTGTTGGTGACGATGGTTTAGTCGGTACGGCGTCACAATATGACATCCGATATTCAACCACTCCATTGACGGAAGCTAATTGGGAAGCTGCTGTTCAATGTACCGGCGAACCGGTTCCAAAGATTGCAGGTAGTGCCGAGATATTCGTCGTTACTGGTTTGACTCCGAGCACAACTTATTGGTTCGGGATGAAGGTTGCCGACGAAGTACCCAACTGGAGTGATCTATCGAATGTCGTCAGTATCACGACTATCGACGGCGTCAGGCCATCTCCGGTATCCACGTTACAGGTGACACAGTGAAGTATCTTCCTATTATTTTTATTGCCATACTACTCTGGGCTCCGGCGCAGGCTGCGAAACACTATGTCAAGACTGACGGCAACGATGCACTCGATGGCCATTCTCTCGCCAACGCTTGGAAAACAATTTATAGGGCAGATACGACGGTAGTTGCTAATGATACGGTTTTGATTAGCGATGGGACGTACTACCAGGGGGGGCAAACCCGTACATTTTACGGTATTACTTATTACTGTGTTCTTAGACCCACCCATGGTGGAACTGCTGGACATCCGATAGTCTACAAGGGGAACGGTTGCCGACCCATTCTACGTGGTAAATACGGGGGTTCGGACAATCAGGATGGCACGGGTTCCATAACTGCCTACATGGACTATCCTTATATCACCCTTGATTCTCTTGATTTTCGGATTAGTAATTGTGGCGGAGTTGTAATAGACGCTGGACATATCACGGTTAAATATTGCCGAATTGATTCAGTTTACATGATAAATCCAAGTGGGTTTGGTAATTGCGGAGGAACCGTAACTGGGAATGGATGGGCTGGGGGAGAAAGTGTCGGTGACTGTGCCGATATCTCAAATTGTGAAATATACCGAACTGGGCCTGTAAAAGCAGTCGGGTCAAGTGAGAATAACTATGATGGTGTAGTTTTCTATGATGGGGACACTGTTTGGGTTCACGACAATTACATCGAGGGAGTTTTGGGAGTTGGAATCAAACTAAAAAAAATCTATGGCTCCAGTCACGTGATCACGATTGAGAACAATACCGTTACCAGTCCGGGAATAGTTGGAATTGATTTGGGCCCGGCAGCCGAAGGCAATATTGATAGTATCGTGGTAAGGAACAACATCCTTTACAATATTGCCACTTTGGGCGGAACCGGAGCAGATGACCAAACACAATTCGGAGCGATTGTCCAAAATGATTTATCCAATTTGGGATATAACGACACTCGTGTTTGGGTCTATAATAATACCATCGACATGTATAGGACGGAATTTGGTTATCAAACTGGTAGATCGGTCGCTGGTAACGACGTTCATTTCTTCAATAATATCATCTGGGATCACCAACCGACCACGTCAATAAAGCCGATTGAGTCGGGTCTGCCCGTGGCTTCCTTTTACACTGACTACAACTTGTTTTATGGCCGTACCTCGTCGGATGATCTGTTCTGGTATCCAAACGCTGATAACAATTATCACGATCACACCTCAGGAACTTATTACACCCTTGCTGAGTGGCAGGCCAACAATATAGCTGAAGTTACCGGAAAAGATGCTCACTCAACCATTGCCAATCCGCTGTTCGTCGATGGCGCAAATCACGACTATCGTTTGCAGGCTGGTTCTCCGGCTCTGACTGGGGGTAAGGGTGGAGCATATCCGACTTATCGGGGGGCATATGCGTTAGGCGAAGATTCATTGCCGCCGGTTGATACGACATTAACTGTCGCTCCCAATCCATTAGTCATAACACGAACGATCGGTGACGACAACGACAGCGCGATATTCGTTGTCAATACCGTGCCCGACGCTCCCGTTACCTATTCGGTATCACTGACTTCAAGCTGGATCGGCACTCCGGTTCTTACTGACGCGACAACACCCAATGGCAGTTTCTATATTCCCCTGTCGATTAACGATCTCGACACACTGGGGCAATATCGGGACTCGCTGATCGTGCATTGTGCGGGAACAACGATACCGGATGCGATTGTACCGATCACCATGAATCTAATCGACTCGTTTTTGGTGATAGACTCTACCAGTTTCACAATAGCTGGGGAAGTTGGTGGTGCAATGCAAGAGGTGATGTCACGCGCAGATTTTGAATCAAACAAACACTTGGCAATATCTGTCGCCAATGATTCTTCTTGGCTAATATCGACATGCCTCGATTTCTGTCTGACCCCAACTTACATTATCGCAGACGTTGACTACGGGGCGCGACCAGCTGGGGTTTACAAAGATACAATTACAGTAACTTGTGCTGGAGCGACTAACTCGCCTGTCAAGATACCTGTCACGCTGACTATTGGAGCCGCATCCACCGGCACACGCCTAATGCTGAGGAAACCATGAAACGACTGATATTGATTGCGCTACTGCTGGTCGCGGCGACGGCGTTGGGAGCAACCAAGACATTTACCCGGCAATTTGTTTTGCCGCAAAGTGGGGGATCGACACAACATGGTGGAACAATCAAGCAGGACGCGGCGACAACTGCCTTCCCATATACAGAAGAAATGATATCTCCCGACAACTATGCGGTTCGGACATCGCTGAAATCGACAGCATCCCACAAAAGACTTGCTATCTTAGTCCTTGATTCAAACAATATCTGGAACAACACGCCAAACGACTCTACTAATGGTCATATCCCGAGCAATTGGCAACTTGACCCGAGCTACGGGGCGATCACGGTAACGCTATACATTGCAAACGGCAAAGATGCTATGAATTTGTACGTTCATCCAGCCTTGCGTAAGTTTGACGCATCGAGTGGCGGCACTTGGACGGCGGCTTCAACCGGGATAAACTGGACAGATGCCGGTGCGTGCGATCAAGGAGCTTCGGGGTGTTCCGAGGATGTGTCGGGGGCAGGAATATACACCAATACGAACAGTGGTACGGGTAAGGATCGTTACGACACCGATCTGGCAAATGTCTACTGCGAGGGGATTAACAATCCGTGGATTGTGACGTTTACGATAGACGATACGACTTGGATTGGCAGAACTCGGACTACAAGTGCAAATTCGTTTGCGCTGATCGTTGAGATGACAAGTGCGAGCGCTTCCGATTCTACTGATCTTTATATTAACACAAGACTGATTGATGAAATTACGTACAGGTCTTACGTCACGATCAACGCGGTGCGACCAGTGGTGGCTGGATCAAGTAGTGAGCGGAGACGCAGAAACTGATGGGGAATGTACCGCCCGCACTAATTGGCAGAGAAGCGTTTTGTATATTAGAAGGATATATCCATGAAAAGATTAGCGATTTTGATACTGGTGGTGTTGGCGGTGTGGTGGACTGTCACCTATGGAGCGTCGTCTCTGGGGATAGTGACTCCCGCATCGCAGTTCAACTTGCCTTGCAGCGGAATTGATACACTGAATGGCCTTGAACGCAAGCCGGATTCAGTGCAGATTATCATCAAGTTTGGACGCACTGCCAATCTGACTTCTTACTTCCGTACTACGGGTTCGACAGTAGTGGGCGCGGACTGGATTGATTCGACTCTTGACGGTGGTTGTCCAAGTTGGTACTTCCGCGACACGGTTGGGGAGTTCGACGCCGACTCTGGATCGGGACTGTACATGTTCAATCTCAGGTCGTTTTACCAGACAAAGCCGTTTACGCGAGAGTACACGTTCCAGCTACTTGCAAGCAAATCATTCGCTGCTGCTGTAGAGGCAATCCCTGATTCGTTACGGGATGTTGTGGGAGATACGTTCAATGTGGTGTCGGGTGTGCTTCCTGTCAACCTCACGCAGATCGACGGAGCAGCAACCAACGGGTATAATGCGACGCTGAAGTTGAAGATGCTGGACATTAGCAATAATGCTGGTAACGCTGTTTCGTTAGTGAGTTCCGGTGGTAATGGTCACGGGCTGTACGCACTTGGGGATGGCACAGGAGGTGGCATATACGGCAAGAGTGGAACTGGTGCTAATGCTCATGGAATTGTTGGTTATTCTCAAGGGTCAAGCGGTTTCGGTATGTACCTATATGGAGTTACCGGAGGGATGAACGGACAAATGGGTTGGGGTGGTGCTGGTGTATACCCGCGAATAACAGGGACGGGCATAAGCAGCAACGGATTTGCTTATGATGTTGCTGCTGCTGTTTGGGATGCGTTAAGGTCTGATCATGTTACTGATTCCACTTATGGAACGGGGTACAGGGACTTACAAACAAGGGCGGCAGCGATCAAAGCCAAGACGGACAAGCTGACGTTTAACGCTCAGGATTCACTAATTGCCGATTACTCGAATATGCCCGCTGGCGGCGGCGGTGCGACGAGTCTCTGGCCGCTTGTGCAGGGTAAGCTGGTAGTCGATTCGGGGTCAGCGGCAAACAGTGACGAGATATTCGTGACTGATACGACCGACATCAGAGTGGCTTGTAGAAAAGATACCGCTGGA
>CAIYYT010000049.1 GCA_903930455.1 uncultured bacterium
CAGGGAGAGCACCATTTTGTGTACAGTCTGCTTCCCCACGCGGGTGATCTGGCTCACTCCGAAGTAATCGCCGAGGCCACCCGATTAAATCAGGGATTGATGATCCTGGATGGATATCGTGCAACGCGCAGTTTCCCCGTTCGATTGAGCGGTGAAGGAGTGTCGCTGGAGGTGGTGAAGAAGGCCGAAAAGGAATTATGCCTGATACTGCGAATTGTCGAAACGCACGGACGCCACTCAAGTGGACGACTGGATATTGATCTTCCTAACGTTTCGTTGGAGGAGACAGATTTGATGGAGTGGACGTCACAAGAGTTGATTCGGGTAACCGGTTCGGTTAATCTGCAAATGAAGCCTTTCGAGATCAGGACATACAAGCTGCGATTTAGAGGAGAGTGAGTACCATGAAGAATGCCAACGCGACACGGACAATTTGGGCGCTTCTGATTGTCTTACTTGTGACAGGGAGCGCGGCGTTGTGTGAACCACAGCAAATTGTCGTGTTCAACGATAACATGATTCACTTTGACGAAACGGATTCCGGTAGGTACAACACAGAGACCGTTTCGGCTCGCGATCACGGTCGCGTGATCACGCGAGTCGTTGACCTGCCAAAACTCACCAATCCAACTCGAATCACCGGCCATGTGGTGCTCAAGCCGATTCCGAAGGATGAACTGGAAGTGTACGACCGTTGGGACAGGGGAGGAAACGTGCGCCTTGAAATCCCGGGGAGTCCGGATATTGAGTTGATCAAATTTATCACGGCTTACGGCGGACGCACTGAGTATGACGTTGACCTCACGCCGATGGCGGCGCTGTTGCAGGGCAAATGTCTGATAAAGGGAAGTATTGACACCTGGGTGAGTCCGGCGTGGAAGGTGGATTTCTCACTGGAATACGCTGCTGATTCTCTGGCAGTTGCTCCTGACTGGGCCAAGGGCATTTTGTACGAAGAATCATTGACCCGCGAGAAAATGGGAGATACGGGGATACAGGTCGATGTCGATGTGCCGGCAGGAATGAAGCGAGTACTGATGCGGTATTATGTCAGTGGTCATTGCACGGACGGCACGGATGCGGACGAGTTTGTGCAGAAGGATAATGTCATCCGAGTGGACGAGAACGTTGTCCATCGTTACCGTCCCTGGCGCAACGATTGCCGATAATTCCGCGCAGTCAATCCGTACTGCCGACGCTGGACTGACGGCTCCTGGTCGTGTGACTATAGCCGCAGCGGTTGGTGTCCGGGGGATACGGTGGCGCCGTTGGAACTCGACCTGACCGATCATCTTACTGCCGGCAAACATACGGTGCGCTTTGTTATCGAGAACATCCGACCCAAGGATAGCAAAGGCAACTATGGTGTCTGGAAGGTCTCGGCGCAATTGCTGGGTTACAAGAAGACTGACTGATGACGCCGCATCTATCACCGATTCCCCTTCCAGCAAAGTCTCGACTCACTGGAAATTCTCTCAGGCTATCCCGCGATTTCCCGATTTACATTTTGACCAATACTCCGGCGGTGCTGGAGGTTGTCGGGACTTTCCTCGAGATGCTGAAACCGACTGCGAATTTGCAGCCGAGAGTTGTCGACAATGACGCAAAAGAGCATGCTGGTCTTTCAGTCTCTCTGACTTCGACGAGCGCCGGGCAAGGCATAGAATCGTATGCGCTTTCGATCACCGAAAAGGGGGTGTCGGTATCTGCGAGCACGACGGCTGGATTGTTCTATGGATTGCTGACATTCGGGCAAATACTCTTTGCGGATGATGCCCGGAGTGACGAACTGACGATCCCGTGCATGGAGATCAGTGACAGCCCGAGATTTTGTTGGCGCGGGATGCATCTTGATGTCAGCCGCCATTTCCCTCCGACTGAATTTGTCAAGAAATACATCGACCTACTCGCCCGTCACAAGATGAATGTGTTCCACTGGCACCTTACCGACGATCAGGGCTGGCGCATCGAGATCAAGCGCTATCCGCGACTGACCGAAGTTGGCGCATGGCGTAAGGAAGCAGACGGACAGGTATATGGCGGATTCTACACGCAGCAGGAGATTCGGGAAATCGTTGAATACGCGAGGCGTCGCTTCGTCACGATCGTTCCGGAAATCGAATTGCCCGGACACGCATCGGCAGCCCTCGCTGCCTATCCAGAGTACTCATGTACCGGCCGTCCCTTCGAAGTAGCGACCCAGTGGGGCGTCTTTGATGATGTCTACTGTGCCGGCAAAGAGAATACATTCAAGTTTCTGGAGGATGTGCTTACCGAAGTGGCTGAGTTGTTTCCGGGGCAGTACATTCATATCGGAGGGGACGAATGCCCGAAGTCCCGCTGGGACAATCACGACTTGTGTCAGGAGCGCATACGAAAACTCGGGTTGGTAAATGCCGACGAGTTACAGGCGTATTTCGTGTCTCGCATCGCGCGACACCTGAGGAATCTCGGAAAGCGGCTTGTTGGATGGGACGAAATTCTCGATGGCGGCGCACCGGAAGGAGCGACAATCATGGCGTGGCGCAATGCACAGAAGGGGGTTGAGGCCGCTCAATCGGGTCATGATGTGGTAATGACGCCGATGTCGCATTGCTATTTTGATCACTATCAAGAAAAGGAAAGCGAGCCGAAAGCGATCGGCGGATTTACACCGTTGGAGACAGTGTACTCCTTTGACCCAGTTCCGCCAGATTTGCCACAGGAGTTGGCCCGACACGTGCTTGGAGCGCAGGGCAACGTTTGGACGGAGTACATGCCCGATACGAACCACATGGAGTATATGGTGTTTCCGCGGCTGTGCGCGTTGTCCGAGGTGTTGTGGTCACCGCACGAGACTCGTTCCCTGCCTGATTTTCTTGATCGACTCAAGCTGCATTTGAAGCGACTTGACAGACTGCATGTCAATTATCGGCGGCTGACGGACTGATTCTTACACTAGCAATGCGGAGCGACCGCAATTCTCAACCGCGATTACTTGCTGACGTTTAGGATCCCCCTCAGGCGAATGTCTTTGGATGAAGCACCGATCATGATGCGAAAATCACCCGGTTCAACAACTGATTTCAAATCCTTGTCGAGCATCGAGAGCATTTCGGGACTGATGACAAAACGCAGTGCTTGGGATTCACCCGGTCGAAGAAAAATTCGCTGGAAACCCTTGAGCTCGGTGATTGGGCGTGCCACTGACGCGATTTCGTCGCGGATGTATAATTGAACTACTTCGTCACCTTCTACCACACCGACATTCTTTACATTGAAATGCACGATAGCAGTGTCGCCCACGGATGTCTGTTGCTGGTCAAATCGCAAATCACCGTAATCAAACTGCGTGTAACTCAGTCCATACCCGAATGGGAATAATGGCTGGCCAGTGAGATTCAGGTAGTCGTCGCCACGACCGGTCGGTTTGTGGTTGTAGACCAACGGTAATTGACCTTCGGCAACCGGGAACGTAATCGGCAGCCGCCCCGCCGGATTGTAGTCGCCGAAGAGCACATCTGCGACGGCATCGCCACCATCCTCGCCCGGATACCACACATCGAGCACAGCGGGCACGTTGTCAAGCCAGTTGCTCATAATGACGGCGCTGCCACCGATTAACACGACGACCATCGGTTTTCCAGAGGCAGCGACGCGGTTGATCAATTCTTCCTGTCGACCGGGGAGGTTGAGAAACGCGCGGTCTCGGAATTCGCCTTCTTCAATGCCGACTACTACAATGGCGACGTCACATTGGGCGGCAAGCTTGACGGCCTCGTTCATCGTTGAGTCACCATCGGATGGCACGCCGAAATTCCAGATCAGGCGAAACCAGGCGTTGCCGGTTGGCTCGAAGTATTCGATGCGCAGATCGTATTCTTTGCCCTTCTCGAAATGATAGTCAGCTACCAGAGTCCGACAGGTGGCTTTGCGCCAGTTGTCGATCAGAAGCGTGTTGTTGACGTAAAGACGATAGCCGTCATTGCCGTCGACTCCAATCTTGAAGGTGCCGGTAGCGGGTGCCTTTAGTTTGCCGGTCCAGCGCACAGAGTAGAAATCGTATGGAAGCCGAGCCGGATCGGGAGAAAACAGCGTCCATTGAAATTGAATCCTCGAGTCGACGCGAGTGAAAACGGGAACTCCTTCCAGACGAATGTTGTCGAAGTACTCGCCGAGCAGACCGTTTCTCAAAGTATCACCTTGCATACACGACAGGTACTCGGACGGAACGGTTAGATAGTCTGTCGATACTCTGGAACACCCCGAAGCATAAGCCACTTGTGCCCTGCCCATGGTTTTGTTCTTGATGCCATCGAGGACGCTGATCTTGTTGTTGCCCGGACCGCTGTAACCGCCTAATCGTGCCTCAGCAGCATCCGGACCAAGAACGGCAATCGTTCTGAGGCTCTTGCCCAAGGGAAGTGTATTCTTGTCGTTCTTCAGCAGCACGATTGATTCTTGAGCTGCCTTGCGAGCCAGTTGACGGTGCCTCGCCAGCTCAGGCGCAGACAACGAATCATTTGCGTCGACATAAGGCTGGTCAAACAATCCGATTTCAAACTTGGCTCGCAGCACGCGGGCCACTGCGCTGTCGATCACGTCCTTTGGAATTCGGCCCTCACGAAATGCCGGGAAGAAAAGACCGAAGTGGTCAAAGGAGGTCTGAAAGATCACGTCGAGACCACCCTTCAAGGCATTCTCAGTGGACTCGGCATAGTCTTTAGCGGTGTAATGAAGGACATTGGCGCCGCCTACTCCGCCGGCATCGGAAATGATGAACCCGGTGAAACCAAGCTCATCTTTGAGCCACTTGTTGTTGAGCCAATCGCTGGCCGAACAAGGCGTGCCATCGAGAGAGTTGTACGAGGTCATGATCGAGCGCGAACCGCCACGACGGATGCAAGCCACAAACGGAGGAAGATAGATCTCCCGTAGCAATCGTTCGTCAAGATGTATCGGATAGCTGTCGCGACCGCCATCTCCCACATTGGCAATGAAGTGCTTGGGTGTCGTGATGATTTCTTGCTTTTCGAACTCCGATACAAAGGCCACACCCATTTCAGATGTCAGAAATGGGTCCTCGCCGTAGGTCTCTTCGACTCGGCCCCAGCGGACATCGCTTGCGATATTCACAACCGGAGACAAGACCTGCCAGATGCCGCGTGCTCGGCATTCCCGCGCGATAGCGCTGGATACCTGACGCATGAGGGCGGTATCGAATGTCGCCGCAAGACCAATTGCCTGAGGGAAGGAGGTAGCACCCTTCTGAACCAGGCCATGCAAAGCTTCCTCGAAAGGTATGATCGGAATGCCAAGACGGGTATTTTCGACAAAATGCTTCTGTATGTTGTTGATGCAGGTTATAGCATCCAAACTGTCGCAAAAGGCGCCGATCTGAAAACCGAACGCACCGTCTTTGTACTTCTGCACACCGCCATCCAGACTACAAGCCAGCATAAAGAGCTGCCAGAATTTCTCCTCCAGAGTCATGCGGGAGAGAAGGTCGTTCACGCGCACGTCTACGGGCAGGCGTGAGTCTTTGTAGGATTGTGCAGTCACTGTGTCGGCGACGAAGAAGAACAAAACAACAATTGGGAGCAATGTTCGGATAGATCGGTGGTTCTTCAATGTGGGGCTCCTATAGTACCGAAATTTCATCGATGAATATCCATGCCAGTCCTCCGGATCCTTTGTGCCAGGCAGGACAAGTCTTCATGTTGACGGCTTTCACTCTGATGTAACGCGCTTTGGACGGCTCGAACTTGACATTGAACGGCGCGATGATGGCGCCCCATTTGTCGGGCGGAGTCGTGTTGTCAACTTGGCCGATGCTGCGAAAACGCTGACCATCCTCGGAGATTGCGAATGTGACCGAAAGCGGCATAAAGACCCAGGAGTTGATATCCTGAAGAAAATCGGTGTTGATAACCGAGACCGTCTTGAGCGAGCCGAGGTCAATGGTCGCTTCCATGTCTTCACCCTCGAAGCCGAGCCAATGTGTGTGGTAGTCATCCCAACCCTTGTACCCGTCGGTCAAGGCCGATGGCTCACCATTGTGATACTTCGGGCTGGCGGGTTGAGTGAGTGTTACCGGTCTGGACAGAGCCAGATGGGCTTTTGTGCTTCCGTCGAGGAATTGTCTCGTTGATGTAAAGTATTCATCGGGAGAAGTACCATGTTCCCAGAGTCTGGGGATTGCTGCCTCCTTACATCGTTGGACGAACAGCACTAGAAGCGATTCTATCTCCGGCCTTGTTTTGAGTGCACCGTCACTGATGCGAACGAAGCATCCGCGGTCGCCATCGCCGGCGACTTTAGCCTGTTCCAGCAGGGCGAATTGCACCGGCAGATGAGCAGTGCGCACGCGCAAGAGGAATTCGGGATCGTTTTTAACAGCATCTTCTGCCTGGTCGAAGATGGCGCTATAGGTGTCCATCATGTGTGGCGACAAGTAGCCGTTTCTTGAGGTCAGGGGATACCCGTAGATCGATAAATCCTCACCCGAGGCTTGGAGCGCGGCGTGCATAGTATCAATGTACTGCCGAACAAACGGCGCCGCCTTGCCATAGAATCCTTGTAGGAAATCATTCATGACCGAATCAACATTGACATCGGGATTCCAGAGAAGCTTGGAAATGAGGTACGCACGCAATTCGGCAAACTCGCCGTGCATTTGTGCCAGCCCCTGTTCGAAAACCGACTTGATGCCGTTTTTGGCGAAGAATTGGATGTTCGGCTGGAGTACATGCAGATTGGGGAACGGGCTAACAAGGTTACGGAACTGGATTATGTAATCCCAGAGAAAGATGTTATGCGTGAGTTTGCCCCAGTCCTCGACGTCTTTCACAAACGATGCGCTGCTTGGATCTTCGGCGAGCGGTTTGCTGCGGTTACATTCGATACTGCATAGCATAATATTCACGTTGGGTCGAGGTTTGATATGCCTGGGTGCGGAACGTGAATACTGATAAGCAAGGGTCGAGATCGTCTGATCGGGAAACTTCTCGGCAACTCGGTTAACGAAAGCGAGAATCGATCCGGAGGGAGACCCCTCGGCGCTGTCAATCGCCCGGCAGGCGTTGCATTCACACGGGCTGTAGGTATCATTCTGCGAGACCGACCAAAAGTGCGAGTTCGGTTTCTCCCGCATTCGGGTTCGAAGTTCCTCGACGACGATGCGAAACACATCGGGATTCGTCAAGCACAACTGGCCGCTGGGGGTGCGATTCCCGTTGAGCAGCGAATAATACTCAGGGCGCTCTTTGAAGTACTTCTCCGGCGGTACCAGCGTCTGGAACGTGTGGACGAACAAACCGAAATTCTCGTTGGTGTTGAGTTTGTGCCAGGTCACGTATGACGAATCGTGGAAGTCCTGCATGCGAAAGGTAAGGGGCGGCACCTGAGTGTCGTTGATCTCCGGCAGAATGATAGTGGTCCGTTTCGGGACGACGATGACGGATGGACTGTACATGCGGCAGCCGAGATACGTTTCGAGGAAAGTGTACACCGCGTTCTGGATACCGTAGTCGGTGTTGGCGGTGATGTAAAGACTACCGTTGAGTGTTCTGATCCGGAAGCCATCGTTGCCGAGATCACCAACGTTCAGATCGCGGTCGCGACTTGCTCCGATCTCGATGATGATCTGATGACCCTTTTCAGACAAGGTGTGCGCCACCGGCAGATCAACGCTCGTTATTTCTCTGACGTATCGGCGGAGGGTGTCGATGTTGGCATTAACTGATGCGGACGCTACGGCGTCCACGTATATGTTGACATCGCTCTTGCCATTCTGTACCAGATTGAAGCTGCCCAAGGCGGAATGGAAATGTGCACCCATGCACAAGACCAACGCGAGGATGGAGAGTCGAAACCGAGAAAGCCGCATGGTCATTCCGCCATGAATCTGAAGGTCCAGGCATACTCACATGGCGGATTAGTCCGTACTGCCTCCGGTATCTGGATGGTGAATCCTTTGGCGCTTCTCTCCCACTTGATGGGCTCCTTGACACCAAGCATCGTGACTTTGCTGCCTGCTTTCGGAGTAAAGGCGGTGATGGAAATTGTTGCCGGGAGTTGCTTTTCCCCCTCGTCAGCGAGACAGATGGCGTTGATGGTCTTGTCGGGCATGCGGGTGTAACAGACTTTGCCTTCTTTGTATGGGGCGATGGCGCGCGTGTTGTAAATGGCGCTGTTGTTCACTTTCATCCATGCACCAATTTCTTTAAGACGATCGAGCGACGCCGGTGCAAGTTCGCCTTCAGGACTCGGACCGATATTGAGTAGCAGGTTGCCTCCCTTGGCGACAATGTCAACGAGCAAGTGAATCAGTTTCCAAGTCGGCTTGTAGGTGTCGGTCGCGACATAGCTCCATGACGTCGCCATGGTCATGCAGGTTTCCCAGACATAACTGAGTGCGGTGTCGGGAATCTCCTGTTCGGGAGTCCGATAGTTCTGATAGCGTCCCTCGACCGCTCGATCAACGATAATCAAACCGGGTTGCAGTGAGCGAGCCATGGCGGCGATCTTGGGCATATCGATATTCTGGTCGGTAGGGCTCTTGCCCCAGCGCGGTGATGTCGGCGTCATCGGTTGCACCCAGCCACCGTCAAGCCAGAGAATGTCCATACTGCCGTAGTTGCTCATCAACTCCTTGATCTGATTGTAGGTGAAGGTCTTGAAGCTCTCCCATTTCTGAGGGTACTTCTTGATGTCGTAATTTACGTTGCGGTCAAATGGCGGAAAATAGGGCCACCAGTAGTCGGAGTTGTGCCAGTCCGGCTTCGAAAAATAGGCGCCGATGCCGAAACCTTGTTTGCGAAAGGAAGCGAAGATTTCGCCGGCAATGTTGCTTTTCGGATTCGAACTGAAGGGACAGTCTTTGGAGGTCACCTTGTAGTCCGTTTCTTTGGTATCGAACATACAGAAACCGTCGTGATGCTTGGTGGTGAAGATGACATAGCGCATGCCGGCGGCTTTGGCAGCCGCAGCCCAGGAATCGGGGTCGAACTTGACGGGATTGAAGGTGGTTTTTAGATTCTCATAGGCCGTCTTGTATTGATAATAGTCCTTGGCGTGCTCACCGCGGCGCTCGCACCAGTTTTCGTCCTCGGGGCAAAGGCTCCAGCTTTCGACAATTTGCCACTCGCTGTATGTGCCCCAGTGCATCAGGAGGCCGAATTTCTGGTCCTGGAACCACTCCAGTTTCTTGAGTACCAGCGGATCGGTCTCCTTGTCGCCTTCGGCGTCTGTCTGAGCAAAGCACGTGGTGCTAAGAGACAGCAGTAGTGTAACAAGGCCGACGAGAATGGCTGCGTGTTTTGCCGAGTTACCGGGTAGAAGAGCCATATGATCCTCCAACTAGGTCTATGGGTGAATTCTCATGTTCAGTGCATCCTGGCCGATGAGATCTTCTTTGTTCATTTTCCAGTCACCTATTGTAGATGCCGCGGTGGCAGCCAATCGGTTTCCAAGAATAATCAATCCGGCCGTCGATGAGCAAGATATAGTTCAATGCGCGACGTCCTTGCTGTCGGCGATCCAGCAGAGGAAGGACGTGCCTTTAGTGACATGGCGGGATGGCTGCAATCAGAAGAACAGATCATTGGTGTTCGGAACCCCGACATCCGGCAGGATTAGAGCGGGTGCCGCCTGAGCAACCACCCGTATTGAGAGAGGAGTTCACGTTGTTGACCCCTTTCACGTGAAAGGACCTGCCGGTGATCTCGATCTGAACGTTTACAACATCGGCATGACAATCGGCTCAGGTCAAACCAAGGGACTGGACATGCAGCTCATGTTTCCAGAGCAGTTTATCCGGATTGCCTCCCACATCATGGCACGTACCCCATGCTTGAGTCGAACTAATCCACACAGGTGCATTGGTGCGCTTTCCGCCATTGAAATTGCCGTGGCAGTAGACGTCAATATACAATCTCGACGCGCGGTTCCACTGTGATGCACTACCGGCCAGAGTACCGAAGGCGATTTCTGAGAGCGAATCCACCCCCAGGTGTCTCGGATCAGCAAAGGTAAACTACCCTGAAATGACAGGGCATTCGAAACACTGACTTTCAGCTGTCATTTTGTCCCGTGTTACGGCCTGTTCTGTTAGACAGGTGTTAGAAGAAGGCGTATGTCATACGCGGTCACAAGCGACTATCTGGAAAAACGACGCTTCCGTTCTTGCTGAACGTCCGAGCTTTCCCAGTGGGTTCCGGTCGCTAGGTTTTTCAACCTGCCCAAACCGCCTTTTAGC
>CAIYYT010000050.1 GCA_903930455.1 uncultured bacterium
AACTCCACGGCATGATCAAACATAACATGATCGGGCACTCCCAGCGTGCTCAGTTTTTCATCGTTGGCATAGTCAAACAGCGAGTAGACGCGCATCATGCCGTTCGACATCAGGAAACCCTGCATGTTGTCAAATTGGGGGTCATGGGTGCAGAAAAACAGGGTCTGGTAGTCATGCTCGCGCAGGATTGATGGCAATCCCCAGAAACTGTTTTCGCTTGTAAAGAGCTTCATCACCGAACCGCCGGGAAGCTCGGGATAGCCGTACAAAGTTGCCATGAGGCCTGCGTAAGTGTGAATGCCCGCCGAATAGATATTCGTAAAGAGCAAACCTTCTCGCGCCAGAGAGTCGAAACGAGGTGTCAGGTCATACGGAAACGAGGGACGCAGGCAGCCGATGCCGCGCGAGCCAAACGACTCCATGATGATCAAGATCACATTTGGTGGATTGGCGTTTTCCTGATCAAATCGCACTTGCCTCGAAATGCGACGACTCAGCAGACTGTCGTCGACGGATAGACCCAACATCTGGCGTGTAACCTTGGCAGCATCCGGGCGTGAGATCTTCTGCATTGTAGCGGCAACTTGCTCTTTGGTGCCGGCATCGTAAAAGGCGTCGCGCACAAAGGTAAAAACTGGATTCAAGGCCAGCAGATTGGCGAAACTATATTCGGAAAAATAGGCCTCGCCCCAGGTGATCGGCGCTTTCTCTTCGATACGACCGCGCGCGCCGAGCACAACGATCCCGGCCAAAAGTGGCAGATAGACGAGATTGAGCCAGATCGAGGATGGCTGGCGATTTCGTATCAGGGTTCGCTGGATTCGCGAAATTATGATGACAAAGACAATGAAAATTACGGCGAAGAGAAGAAAGTAACGAATGACCGGATAGGTTTCCCAGATCATAGTTACGACAAATCCCGGCGTGTCAATCCAATCGAGCGCCATACCGTTGAGACGGGTATTGAAAAATTTGAAAAACTCGATGTCGGAGAGACTGATATAGAAGGTGACGGCTGAGATCAAGAATAGCAGTGCGTTGTTGATCCATCGCGCCGCGCGTAAACGGCTGATGTCGACAAAGGGCAACATTCCAAGCAGTAACAGCGGCAAAGTAATATAGCACGCAATTGAGAAATCAAATCGCAGTCCGACCAAACAACTCTGCGCGATGACTGAGGATGGTACTGAAGCTGCGCGGTCGCGGAGTTGCAGCAGAGTCAGCAGCCGCCATACTTCGAAGAAGAATGACAATGTGACGGCCACGGCCAGATAGTAAATGGCGATGTTTGATACGTAGCGGAATCTGGCTTTCACTGTCAATCCTCTATGCCTAAGAGCCTCGTGATTATGTGTAATACGCATTCGGATGTCAAGCTATGGGAGAGAGAAACGCTGGCGCTCCGCTCTGCTTCCCTATCAAAGGGACTTGCACTTACACATTAGGGTGCGAAATTTTCACAGCCGGTACGAAGAGATAGAACAAGAGGGAAACGATTAGTCCGGGGAAAATCGGTTCAAGCCCCAGCCAATAGCCGCCGTCGGGGGTTTGCGTCTTGGACCAAAGCCAGATTGCGGACAACGCACCGGAGACGATCATCGAAATCATGACCGTCGAAGATCGCATTCTACGCTTGCCAAAGAAGCTCGTAAACAACGGCACAAGTAGTATCGGAGTACCGATGGAACCGAAGCTGTACCAAATGGTAACGACAGACTCGAAGTACATGGCGATGCCGATTGTCAACAGCGAGCCGGCCACCAAGCTGATCTTCGTGTAAAGATTGGCATTCTTTTCCGGCTGTCGCAGCCAACCACAGAGGATGTCTTTTCCAACGGTCGAGGCAGCGATGAACAAATACGAATCGGCAGTCGAAATCACCGTCGCCAGCATGCCGACCGCGAAGATGCCATACAGACCGATCGGTAGAACGGTCGCGCCAAGCAGCGGAAATGACGACACGGGATCGATGTTGGGAGAAAGCACCGCGCGGGCGTAAAGACCACAGGCAGTGGTCAGGAAATCGAAAAAACACCAGCAAAGTATCGAGACCAGTATGCCTCGACGCGCTACGGATTCGTTCTTGGCGGCATAGCAGTTTTGGAAAAAGGAGGTGTCAACAAGCGTTGCCAGCGCGATAACATACCAGACGGCAATAAACCAAGGGGAGTTACCACCATCCCAGGTTAGATGTGTTGGAGGCACATGAGTCTTGATAAACGAGTAGCCACCATACTTGGCCACTAGGGCGATCAGAGTTACCACGAAACCGATATACATTGACATGAAGTGCCAGATGTCAGCTCGTGCCAAAGAGCGGAAACCGCCGACATAGGCATAGATCAGCACCAGCACCGTGCCCGCAACGATGCCGACAAGCTTGGGCCAGCCGAAGAAGGCATTGCCCAGCACACCGAGAATCAGAATGTAGGCTGTCGGCAGCGCCCAGAAGAATAGCACGACCGCGCCCACTCCGGAGACGTGTCTGCCATAGCACTGATGCAACCGGTCCGGGATCGTGATAAACTGCGTGCGGCGAGCTTTGGCGGCCAGCAGCATAGCAAAAAGAAAGGCGGCGAGATAATAGGGCACACCAAAGACCAGCCAGTTGGAGATGCCGTACCGGAAGGTGTACTCGCCGACTCCGAGGATGCCGCCATACCAAGTAGCGACCAGGGTGGCAACAAAAGCCGGAAGCGTCAGTCGCCGTCCCCCCAGCATATAGTCAACGGCCGAGCCGGGATCCGCGGTCTTCCGGCTGTGTCCAAATACCAGGATACCGATTAGGTAGGCGCCGATGATGCCGAGATCAATTGCCGACATCGACTACTGTAACTCGAGTTTCAGCGTCGTGAAAAACGACCGCTCTGCCGCAGGGTAGTACTCCGCCCAATATTGACTTGGCACATCGCGAAAACGAGTAACACCGCCATATCCAGAGGCTTCATATCTCTTGTTGAAGAGATTGTCAACACGCGCCGCCAGTTCCAGATTGCCGAAATGAAGTAGCTGGCCGATTGAGACCAAGGCAGAAACGGAAGATGTGAAGAAGGGTACGATCGAGAGATCGCGACGATTGGCGTCTTCGACATAGATTCTGCCGACAAATCTGCCGCGGAAAGTCAGATGGAGCCGATCGGTGACGTACTCGGCAATAGCATTCCCTATATAATCAGGGAAACCGGAGATGGTCTTACCATCATAGCTAAATTTCTGATAGCCGACGGAATTCCAGCTTTGGTCATTGTCATACACTTCTTCTTCGACGGAGTAACTCTTGATACGATTGTAGGAGTAGGAGAAGTTACCTGACAACCGAACATTTTTGTGCGGTTCAACGGTTGACGATAGCTCAACTCCTGCGTGTACGGAGCGGTCAACGTTGGTCGTAATCGGCAGGCCCAGATCAGGGTTGATGCCGCCGTCTTGCACGATCTCGTTGCGGAATTCCATCCAGTAGAAATTGATGACATGCGATTGCCTCTGATCGCGATAGTTGAGTCCCATCTCGAAGTCGTGGACAAGTTCGGCCTTCGACGTGGGATCACCAAAGACAATCGTGGAATCCTGTGCAGAAGTGCGGTTGATTGAAGTGATTTGCAACGACGGCACGGCCGCTGGGTTGCCGGCGTCATAAATCTCGTAATCGGCTGGAGCTCGCTGCGAAAGTGAATAGTTCAAGAGGGCACTAATCTTATCAGTGATTGCATAAGTGAGTCCCAAGCGCGGCGACAGGAAATCCCAATTAACGCGGTAATTGTAGCCCGCGAAGGCGCCCAGCTTGTGCTGATCAAAATCGTAGGTTTGATGGCGGAATTGCAGATTTGCCATAAGGTTAAGGCGGTCAGTCAGCCGGTAATCCTGTGCTACAAAAAGTGACGCCAGATACTTCTTCCCAAAATACTCGTAGTAGCGATGACGCGGACTGATCTTGCTGGTAATCCCTTCCGCCCAGACAACCTGGCCCCAGTGCTCGGAATTGAAGTAGTAGAATGACCCACCCAACTGGAGTGTGCCTCTGTCATGCGCGAACTCGAGAATCGGATTCCAACCCCATTGATTCTTATTGACCCACTGCTGGCGCACGAGATCACCACTTGTGATGACATCAACAGTATCTCCCTGCGGGTTGATAACATACTCCGGTGGGATGTTGTAATCGGAGAAGCTGCGGTTGTCTTTGTACTGCTCGTAGTAGCCATTGCCATGGATATGATACAGGGTGCTGTGCATGGTCAGATTGGATCCGAGTTTGATCTCGTTGTGCAGTTCGTAATGAGGCTGATTAAAATTGTCGGTTTCATTGTCGTAGGTCAAAGGGTTCGCACGGCGATCCTGCCTTTCGACCTCTCGGGAAATACCGTAATATGCCAGATGCATTCTCATCGGGCCGCCATACAAGTTGATGGTGGAAGTAACCTTTGGGTCAAGCCGCGAGATCGACAGGTAGTAGGCCCAGCCATCATACCATGAATCCTTACGGTAGCCATCGGAGAGCTGCCGCGAGTAGCGGCCAGACAGATTCCATTTGCCATCGATCAGACCGGAACGGTATTCCAACGTCTGGTTTTGCATGTCGCCGATAAAAGCGCCGTCATGCCAGAAGCCGCCGTAGCCGCTGGCAAGAGTGATTTGCCGCTGTTGCTCAAGTCCACTTGAGACAATGTTGACCGAACCTCCGAAGGAAGCGTCGCCATAAAGTGATTTGCCTATGCCGCGCTGGATCTGGATATCTTTGACACTGGAGGCGAAGTCAGGAATATCAACAAAATAGGTTGCCTGATCTTCGGGATCGTTCAGTGGAACACCGTTGACATAGACCGACACGCGCTTGTCGTCGAAACCACGAATCTTGAGATAACTGTAGCCGAGGCCGCCGCCGGCATCGGCGTAAGCATAAACGTTGGGAGTCGTTTCCAGAAGCAGGGGAAATTCGCCGATCTGATAATCGCGTTTGAGTTCGCTGGTCGTGAAGTCGGTGAATGCGACCGGCGTCTTGCCGAGAGTTGCGCGATCGCCAGAGACGGTGATACCTTGGATCGGATAGACCGCCAGTGTCATCGTGATGGCATACGGTCCCCCGTCAGTGATTTTGACCATCACTGGTTGATAAGCGACATGGGTAAGTGTGATATAATGGGCACTGGCCAGATCGAGGTCTAGGCCGAATCCTCCGATGCGGTCGGTGACGCTGCCAGTCGGCATGCCATCAATGGCGATATTGACTCCCGCAATCGGATTTCCCTGATCATCTCTGACAAGCCCCAACACCTGCTGCGCTGCGATCGATGCCGAGCAAACCATAGCTAGCGCGGCCAAAGTGAGTAGCAGTTGCTTCATATTAACGCCTCCTGTTGTTTCGTGACAACAAAAATGCCGCCCGATCACGGACGGCGCACGGCATCAGAAGCGCTGAATTCACCTGTCGCGCCGTTTCCCTACGCCGGCATTGCCCGGATCAGGTTTTGGGGGTATATTCTCAGACGACTCTCGTCGCCACTCCCAACGGCTTATGTTCTGCGGAAATGTTGCGCAAAGCTGAAACGAACGCAAGAAGTTTTTTGTGTATTGACCGGTTTCCCTTGTGAAAAGAAGCACTTGCCTTTGCCATGCCTTTGACGTTATTTTTCCCCTCGATGTATATGAACTTGCTATAGATGATTCATCCTTCTATCAATAGGTAAGACTTATGGTTATGGTAAAGGCGGTCAGGGGCCTAAGGCCGACGAAGGAATTGGTAGCGAAAGTCGCGTCGCCACCCTATGACGTGCTTTCTGCTGATGAAGCTCGCGCGCTTGCAGCCGACAACCCGATTTCGTTCTTGTATGTGGAGAAAATGGAAATCTCACTTCCGCCCGGCGCCGATCCTGATGGCGATGAGGCTGCACAGGCCGGGAAGAAGAGCCTTCAGCGACTGATTGACGATCGTGTACTGGTGCAGGATGACAAGGAATGCATCTACGTCTATCGCTTGACCTGGCGTGGACGCCAGCAAACGGGATTTATGCTGCTGTCGGCGGCGGATGATTATCTAAAGGGAAATATCAAGCGTCACGAGTTCACTCGCGCCGACAAAGAGGCCGGTCGCACGCGTCTTGAAGAGACTCTGAATGCGCAGGCCGGACCAGTGTTTCTGTTTTATCCGTCGGCTACCAACCTCGACGCATTGTTGGCCGAAGTGGCTGCCGGCAAACCCGAATATGACTTTGAGGCTGATGAAGTTCGCAATCAGTTCTGGGTAGTGAGCGACAGCAAAACGATTCAGCGTATCGTCGATGGTTTTGCCAAAGTCGAAGCGACATATATTGCCGATGGCCATCATCGCTGTGCAGCGGCAGTCAGTGTCTGCAAGAATCGTCGTTTCGCCAATCCGAACTACGACGGGACCGAACCCTTCAACCATTTTCTGACCGTAGTCTTCCCATCCGATCAACTCAGGATTCTCCCTTACAATCGGGTCGTGGTCGATTTGAAAGGGATGTCACCAAACGCTTTTATCCAGCAAGTGAAATCGCGTTTTATGGTTGAGCCGGAGACTAACGGCAAGCCGGTGGAGTCCGAGTTGGAGCATGTGATCGGAATGTATCTGGACGGCAAGTGGTACCGGATTATGCCGTTGTCGGACAGTTTCAATAAGTTCGACCCGATCGAACGATTGGACGCTAGCATTCTGTCGCGTAATCTGCTTGATCCGATTCTCGGCATCACCAATCCGCGCACTGACAAGCGAATTGATTTCGTCGGTGGGATTCGCGGTACCAGCGAATTGGTCAGGCTGGTTGATAGCGGCAAATTCAAAGCAGCATTCTCGATGCCGCCGGTATCGATGCAGGCTCTGAAAGATGTTGCCGACTCGGGGGGTGTTATGCCGCCCAAGTCAACCTGGTTCGAGCCAAAACTTCGCAGTGGCTTAGTAGTTTATTTATTGTAAATTGTTCCATGACCCCCTAAACAAAAGGATGAAGTGACTTATGAAAATACTCTTAGCCGACGCGTTTGATGCATCGCTGCCTGATGCGCTGAAGAAGTACGGAGAGGTGACCTCCGACTCCGCACAGTTGGCTGATGCCGACATCGTACTGATTCGCAGTAAAACCAAAGCGACCAAGGAGTATATCGATCAGGCGAAGAAGATGAAGATGATCATCCGTGGTGGCGTCGGTCTCGATAATGTCGACTCCGCATACTGCAAGGAGAAAGGCATCATCGTCAAGAACACCCCCGAAGCGTCGAGTGTGGCCGTGGCCGAACTGGCTTTCGCCATGATGATTGCCGTGCCGAACCGCTTGATCGAGGCGCACAACTCGATGAAAGAGGGAAAGTGGCTTAAGAAGGAACTCAAGCGCACCGAGCTGATGGGCAAGACGCTGGGACTTATCGGCTGCGGTCGTATCGGCGCGGAAGTTGCCAAACGCGCGCTCGCTTTCGGAATGAAAGTGATCGGCTATGATCCGGTGGTGACGAAGTCAGAGTACATCCAACTGCAACCGTCGCTGGATGCCATGTTGCCTTTGTGCGATTACATCTCGCTGCATACGCCGGTAAACGATCAGACCAAAGGCATGATCAACAAGAACACGATTGCCAAGATGAAAAAGGGCGTCGTATTCATCAACACCGGTCGCGGCAAGTGCATTATCGAGCAGGATGTCGTGGACGCGCTTACGTCGGGCCAGATTGCTACCTATGCCACCGACGTTTGGTATTCTGATCCGCCTCCGGCGGACTGTCCTTTGCTGAAAGCGCCAAACATGTTGATGGCTCCGCACATCGGCGCTTCCACAACTGAGAACCTGCTACGTATTGGCATCCAGATTGATCAGATCATCGGGGAGTACGTAAAGGGCAAGTAGTCGCAACACGGCGTGATTGTGAGCGTAGTATAGGCAAAGTTGGGACAGGCCATTCGGCCGTCCCGTGAAGTATGAAACAAAAAAGGTGAACAATGAACAGAGTATTCAATTTCAGCCCCGGTCCAGCGACGCTTCCGATTGAGGCGCTCGAAGTCGCCAAGAACGAATTCCTCGACTACAAGGGACTCGGCATGTCGGTATTCGAGATGAGCCATCGCAGCAAAGACTACGAGGCGATTCTTGAAGACACCAAAGCACTTCTTAAAAAGCAACTTGGCATTCCCGACAACTACCACATTCTCTTTCTCGGTGGCGGCGCATCAATGCAGTTTGCCATGATCCCGATGAATTTTCTGTCGACAGAACAAACGGCGGACTATATCAACACTGGCGCCTGGTCACAGAAGGCGATCTCCGAAGCCAAGTTGTTCGGAAAGGTGAACGTTGCCGGCTCATCCGAAGAGGCCAAGTTTACTTTCATTCCTGCGCAAAACGAACTGAAACTGAGTCCGGACGCGGTGTATGTGCACATGACTTCGAACAATACAATCTTTGGCACGCAGTGGCCATATTGGCCTGATGCGCATGGCAAGTCGTTGATCTGCGATATGTCATCCGACATCCTTTCACGCAAGATCGATGTCTCCAAATTCGCCATGATCTATGCCGGCGCGCAGAAGAACATGGGTCCTGCCGGTGTGACGGTAATCATCATGAATCCGGATTTTGCCGCCAAGCAGAAATCGGGTCTGCCCAAGATTCTGAGCTATTCAACGCACATCAAGGAAAACTCGCTCTACAACACGCCTCCGTCCTACAATATTTACATGATCAAGCTAGTACTCCAGTGGGTTGAACAGATCGGTGGTCTGGCGGAAGTCGAGAAGCGCAACAAGACCAAGAAGGATATACTGTACGGCGCCATTGACAATTCCGGTGGATACTACAAAGGCACGGTACGTCCCGATAGCCGTTCAGGAATGAACGCAACCATGCGTCTTGGCTCGGAAGAACTGGAAGAGAAGTTCGTAAAGGAAGCCAAAGCGGCCGGCATGATCGGTCTCAAAGGTCATCGCTCCGTCGGTGGTATTCGCGTGTCGATGTACAATGCGCTACCAGTCGCCGGAATTGAGAAGCTGGTTACGTTTATGGCGGACTTCAAGAAGAAGAATTAGTCGTCTGACTTGGATAGGCAGGAATGCCTAGTCTACCAATAATCATTTGAAGGGCGCGGTGATGCGCCCTTTGTGTTTTCGTTGGATCGGCAATCCTCTGTGAAAGAGCTTCAATAGGTGTCAACTTTGGGAAAACTGATCCCTCTTAGAGCGCTCGTCTTGGGATTATAATAGTATGAATTGATTATGTCCATTGCGACACCCGCAGGGTCATCAAAGAGAGATGCACCGGTTATCCCCATGAGTTCAAGTCGTTCAAAGACATCCCTGATGCACTTCGTGTTGATGATGGCCTTGGTCAAAGTATTTCCCCTTTCTCTTCGAATCCCGTTTGGCAATTGCTCAGGCAGCTCCTGTGCCTTTTCGATGAAGTCTTCGAGGTCATTGAACTGCGTGAACTTCCAATGTACTTGATCATAGATTAGCGCCCCGAGTTGCTTCTGCATCTTCTTGTTGAATTTGCCCGGCTGCGGTAGAAATGTTAAGGATTCGGGGAAACCATTGTCGAAGAACGCGCCGTCTTGTTCACGAAATAACCAGTGCTGGTTGGAGTCATTGACGTTGCCATAGGATTTCAACCAAGCTTCAGCAAGCAAATTGATGTTCAGGCCATAAACAGTTACGTAATCATTCTCTTCTTCTTTTCGTGAAGGTTCCTTTGCCGCGGTGAATGCGAAAAAAAGAGCGACATAGGGAGAGTGAGTGAAATCGATGCAGGGCGTTGGCACTCCACAATGCCTGGCAAACTCAAGCCAGTCCTGTCTGTTGTCACCTTGAAAAGGAAGCTGTCCAATTTTGGCAAGCCCTGCCCGGAATCTGTTAAGCAGATCGTCCAGCATTGGGGAGGCCACCTGCTTGAGCAGTCTGTAATGCCTCTCCGATGTAGTCATAAGTCGGAACTCCTGGCGGTTATGACCCCTGAAGACATAGGTGTCATGGCCAAAGGCCAGCGATTCCAGCAAGGAAATCGCTGGGCCGAGTTCATCAAATGTGACGGTCTTTATACTCATACATGTACACTCCTACCTCAAGTGAGTCAATCTCATCGTACAATACACTTCATGTATTTGCAATCACAATTGAGCGTCATTCGCGCCAATCTGCCGTGTCCACAAATTCCTTGCGTGCATTTCTTCAAACTCACAATTTCGGTCTTCAAATGAAGAGGCAGCTATGAACATCTCTACCGACGGAATGACATTCAAAGAAATCGTGCTCACCGGGGGAGCGCTGATAATCATGGCGATTGGCGTTGCCGGTGTGATTTTGCCAATTTTGCCGGGACTGCCACTGGTCTGGGTGGGAGCGTTTTTGTATGCGCATTTCACCGGCTATGCGGTAATCGACAAGGCCTATCTGCTTAACTTCGGTCTGGCGGCCGGTGGATTGGTTATTTTGGAATACATTTTCAAGGCCTTTGGCGCCAAGAAAATGGGGGCCTCAAAATGGGGGATGATCGGCGCGTTTATCGGCATGATCGTTGGCATCTCGATGGGGTCGCTCTGGGCGATGATTCTCGGACCGCTGGTCGGCGCAACATTGTTCGAAATGATGCTGGGCCGAAGGCTAATGGAATCGATGCGCGCCGGCTGTGGAACTTTCATCGCATTTCTGATTGGTACGATCCTACAGGTGGCGCTGGGTTTGATGATGATCGGGGTGTTCTTGACGAAGACGGTGTTGAAATAGTGTATAGTCGCGGCTAAAGCCGCTCCTACAGACTGTCCAAGAGAAAAGGCGCACGGATGTGCGCCCTTATGAGTTTCTCAGATATCCCGGACCTTATGCCAGTTTCTTGACCGCTGCAATTACCTCGTCGTAGTTTGGTTCGCTAGTCATCTCTTTGACGAGTTGGATGTAGCGGACGATTCCCTGCTTGTCGATGACAAAGATGGCTCGTGCCAGCAGGCGTAGTTCCTTGATAAGTACACCAAAGCCGTTGCCAAAGGCAGCGTCACGGTGGTCAGATAATGTCTTCACTTTATCGATTCCCGCTGCGCCGCACCAACGGCCTTGAGCGAAGGGAAGGTCCATGCTGACGGTGAGGATGGCAACGTTGTTGCCAAGCCCGGCGGCTTCTTTGTTGAAGCGACGCGTTTCTATGTCGCAAACGGCTGTATCGAGTGACGGCACTGTCGAGACAATAACGGTCTTGCCCCGATAAGCCGACAGTTTCACCGGCGATAAATCGTTGCCAAGAGCTTCAACGTCGGGCGCCTGATCTCCGACTTTAATCTCATGCCCCAATAGGGTCAGTGGGTTGCCCTTGAATGTAGTTGCTCCGTTTCTCTCTGCCATATTATGTTTCCTTTAATTGGTTGTCTTTCAGCCATCCCTCCCCGGAGGGAGAGGGATGGAAGTGAAAGAGTGTGATTGCTATTTGCCGAGCGTCGTTTCACCGGGCTGCCAACCGCAGCCGGTCATTTCGCCGGTCTGAAGAGCTTTGAGTGTGCGAACGGTTTCGTCAATCGATCTGCCAATAGCAGTGTCGTTGACGACAATAGATTTCAATATGCCCTCGGGATCGATGATGAAGGTGCCGCGCAGGGCAATGGAGTCATCCACCAGTACATTGTAAGCACGCGAGATGTTCTTACTGATATCAGACATCAGTGGGAAGGGGAGAGGTTTAAGCTCCTGTTCGATCCAGGCGAGGTGCGAAAATTGGGAATCGACGGAACAACCGATAACTTCGGCGCCAACATCAGTAAATTTCTTGTAGTTGGCGGCGAATCCCTTGATCTCCGTCGGGCAAACAAAAGTGAAATCAAGCGGGTAGAAGAACAGAATCAACCATTTGCCACGGTAGTCAGATAGTTGAATTTCCTTGAATTCCTTGTTTGGCATCACGGCCACCCCTTTGAAATAGGGGGCTTTCTCTGTGATTTGCATCGTTCCTCCTTAAGAACATATAGACTCGACGAATTTCCGAAAAACTATCACCGATAACGAGCACTGTCAAGCTCAATATTGTCGATGAATTATACGTCGATTACAGTCTCGTTGATTGTTTACTCCGGCGATTTCTGTATTGATGAGGTCGTGTTTCATTGTCAGTTCATCCACATCGTTTTCGGTCTGTTGCCGACTTTACGGATAAAACACGCATCCTCCGCAAAGGGTTCCCGACGAAATGGAAATCCATGCCCGGAAATCGCCTCACTAACGATCAATCCCCTTGACAACGGCGGTTCCCGCGGTAGCTTATCGGAAAGTTTCGCCACCGTATAAGGAGTGAAAATACATGGACAAGGTGCTAAGCTACATTCAGGCAAATCGGAGCAAATTCGTCAATGATCTGGTAGAGTTGTTGAAGTTCCCGTCGATCTCCGGCGACTCGAAATACAAGAACGATTTGCTCAAATGCGCGGACCATCTGAAAGTGAAGTTCGAGATGCTTGGACTAAAGGCCAGAGTCTATCCGACTGCCGGCCACCCAATCGTTTATGCCGAGTATATTAATCCTGCCAACAAACGCACGCTTCTGGTCTATGGCCACTACGATGTCCAGCCGGTTGATCCCCTCAATCTTTGGCTTCATCCACCGTTTGAACCGTTTATCGACGGTGAAACGATCTATGCTCGCGGCGCATCCGACGATAAGGGTCAGTTGCTGATTCATATTCTCGCCGTCGAAGCTTATCTCAAGTCAGGAGTGCCGCTGCCAGTCAATCTGAAGTTCGTCCTTGAGGGTGAGGAGGAGAGCGGGCCGAGCCATCTGTTCGACTTTATTCCACAGAACAAGGAACTGCTCAAGGCCGATGGGGTAGTTGTCTCCGATACAGCTATGTACGCCAAGGGTCTGCCGGCGATCACCTACGGTTTGCGCGGCATCGCCGCCGCCGAGATCAAGATCACCGGTCCAAATCGCGATCTGCATTCGGGTTCATTCGGTGGTTCGATCGCCAATCCGATCACTGAGCTGGCGCGTTTGATTGCCAAGTTTCACGACGAGAATTATCGCATCAAGATCGACGGCTTCTATGATGAAGTCCGTGAGTTGGAACCTTGGGAGCGGGAGATGTGGGCGTCGCTGCCGCACAGTGATAGTAATTGGCTGAAGACGACCGGTTCGCCTGCAGTTCTCGGTGAAAAAGGCTATACCACGCTGGAACGTGTCTGGGCACGTCCAACCTGCGAGATCAACGGTATCTATGGTGGGTACTCGGGCGAAGGTGGTAAAACGATCGTGCCGTCATGGGCCGGCTGCAAAGTGACAATGCGATTAGTGCCGGATCAGCGGCCGGAAGATATTCTTGAGAAGTTTACCAAGTACGTAAACAGAGTCGCCTCAACGGCTGTCAAGGTCGAAGTCGGTAACACCGTCGGCGCCAAGCCGGCCATGGTTGAGCGCGACAATTTTATGGTCAAAGCCGCCGTCAAAGCGCTGGAGAAGGGATTCGGCAAGAAGCCGGTTTTTATGCGCGAAGGCGGATCGATTCCGATCGTCAACACGTTCAAAGAGGAGCTGGGTCTGGAGACGCTGCTCCTGGGCTTCTGCCAGAACGATGACAATGTCCACTCACCGAATGAGAAGTTCTCGCTGACCGATTTCCATCAAGGAATTATTACCGCCGCGCATCTGTTCGCGGAAATGAAATAATGGATCTTGGCATCAAAGGCAGGACGGCGCTCGTGGCGGGCGCTTCTGCAGGAATCGGCAAGGCGATTGCAATGGTTCTCTCGGAAGAGGGAGCCAAGGTGGCCGTTCTGTCGCGGGACAAAGAGCGAATTACAGCTGCTGCTAAGGATGTCGCAAACAAAACCGCCGGCGAAGTGCTGCCGGTGGTATGCGACGTGACCAACCGGAAGCGGATTGATGCAGCCATCGCGAAGATCAATAGCCGATTTGGTGTAATTGACATACTCGTTTGCAATGCCGGTGGACCGCCGATGCGACGTTTCGAGCAGATGGTGGACGGTGATTGGGATGCTGCATACAATCTCAATCTCAAATCCACGATTCGCCTGTGTGCTGCCGTAATACCTGCAATGAAGAAGCAGAAGTGGGGAAGGATCATCAATATCACTTCGATTGCCGCCATACAGGCCAGCGAGACATTGATTTTGTCCAGTACCATGCGACCGGGAGTGCACGGTTTGACCAAATCGCTGTCGAACGAATTCGCACAATATGGCATTACGGTCAACACGATCTGCCCCGGTTATACGAATACTGAACGCTTGGTGGGACTGGCAGCGGCGACAGCGAAAGCAAACGGTGTGAAGCCCGATCGTGTTTACGATGGCTGGACACAGAACATCCCCGCAGGCCGATTAGCGAAGCCGGAAGAACTCGGCTATCTCGCAGCATTTCTCGCCAGCGAGAAAGCGGCCTATATCAATGGCGTGGCACTGAACATCGACGGTGGCTTCATAAAGACGATCTAGGCTGCCAGTGACCCTGCTACGACCTTCTGCCCGCCTAATCTATCCGCTGATTATCCTCGGGCAACTGATCGCAGGTGGCACATTCCCCATCGCCAAAATTGCTGTTAGTTCTATTGAACCATTTACGCTGGCATTGCTGCGCTTCGGCATTGCGTCGGTGGCGATGCTGTTGATCATTGTTGCCACCGGTCGCGTTCGCAAAATCGAGCGCGGCGACTGGTTGCGTTTCATCATGATCGGCCTACTGGCTGTTCCGCTCAATCAACTGCTGTTTTTGTATGGTCTGAAGTTTACGACTGCCGGAAGGTCGGCGCTATACTATGGCGCTACTCCGATCTTTGTATTCCTGATGGCGATTCTGTACCTCAATGAGAAAGTAACTCCGCTCAAAATCATCGGCATTGCCGCTTCATTTGCGGGCGTGGCAGTGATTTTGCGGGGTGGGAGAATGGACGAAGGAATGTTCTTCGGAGATTTTCTGGTGATCCTGGCTGTCATTGCCTGGGCGGCATACACGGTGTTTGGCAAGAGTCTTCTCCGCAAGTACGGATCGCTGACCGTGACCGCGTATGCGCTGATCATCGGAACGCTTGCGTACTTGCCGATCGGCATCATTCCGGCCATCCGCTTTGACTATTCGCAGGTACCAGATGCGGCTTGGTTGTCACTGCTCTATATCGCCATTATGACTTCCGTGGTCTCCTACTCGATCTGGTACTGGGCGCTGGCACGGATGGAAGCATCCAAGCTGGCGATCTTCCAGAACCTGCAGCCGGTGTTTGCAGCGATTTTGTCGATGCTTGTGGTCAGTGAGACGTTCGGTTTCGATTTCTATCTGGGTGGAGCGCTGGTGATCGGTGGTGTGCTCATCACGCAAAGAGGATAAACTAAAGAAGCTTGTCACTAATTCTGAATCTGCACGCGTGCCGAAAGTGAAACGTTCTATGACAGAATCAGAGTTCGAAGACGGGTAGCGGCCGCTGCCGACTTGGCCAGAAATTCTTCGGCCGGAATCTGCTCATTGTTTTCGACTTCAAGCAGGAGTGGGTTCGCATAACGCGCTTTGTGCAATATGTAGCAAACCCGTTCCCAGTCAACGATGCCTGTGAACGGCATCCAATGTCGGTCCTCCAAGCCGTCGTTGTCCGAGAGATGTACGGCGAAGAGCCTGTCGGCAAATTCCTCTAGTACTTCGTATGGCTTCTCGGGTCCCAGTTGGTCGTGGGATGAGTCATAGCAGAAGCCGAAGTTGTCCGATCTGAATTCAGCCAACGCTCGACGCAGAAACACGTTAGCTACCTTGCCCGGAAGGTTCTCCGCAGCCAGTCGTATGTGCATGTTTTCCGCTGATTCGACCAGTGCTTCCAGGGAGTAAAGCAGCGAATCGACGTTTTGAATACCGGCCTCCGCTGGCCAGGATTGGAGGTGGAGGATGACGGTTTTGGCGTCGAGTTCAACCGCCGCCGCCATTACCAGAGCAATTCGGCATACCGAAGCCATCCGTGACTCGGAATCGGAATAAGAAATATCCTGTTTCGGTCCATATGGTGCATGCAGCGAATCAATGGTGATTCCACGTTCATCTACTAGCCCTGACAGCCTAAAACGCCCCTGAATCGTCAAATAGCCCGAATGGTTGGGGTCACCGCCGAGGCTGACTAATCGGAACGGGGTCGCCGCAATTTGCGCAAGCTGCTGATCGATCGGGACTCTGTAGTCGAAGCAAGTTCCTATGGCAATCTGCATGATGCATGATGTTGGGAGAGGTGAACTCAATTGTCAAGAATAATTTGACATCTGAGCGACCGCGGCGTAACTTTCGGCCAGAGGAGAGCGGTATATATGAAGGTCAGGAATATCAGCAGAGTTGAAAGACGCGATGCTTTCTTGAAGGAGAAGGCGGCCGGTGTAAGCATTAGAGTTGCGATAGCCGAGGAAGACGGCGCGAAGAACTCAATTATGCGGATACTGGAAATCGATCCAGAAGGCTTTACGCCTTTGCATACGCACGACTATGAGCACTTGATGTTCGTCGTTCGGGGCGCCGGGATGATTACTGACGGCAGCAAGGAATGTCGTTTGGAGAAAGAAGACGTGATCTTCGTACCACCGGGGCAGGCGCATCAAATCAAGAACACTGGTGATACGGAGTTCATTTTGGTCTCTGTGCTTTCGGTCCAGCGAGACTGATGCCCGCAACGCCTGTATCTTAAGCGTGTAGTAGATGCGACGGGCAGTCGCGCTGCTGACATCGACCGCGACTGGTTAAGACGGCGCTGATAATAGGAAGCCCCACCGTCCGAAAGGTTGGTGGGGCTTCTCGGTATCTGCGTGCGAATTCCTGCCTATTCGAACTTGATCGTGAACGGCTTAGAACCGGAATGGCGTGCGAACGCATGGTCCATAATCGCCAATGTCGCTTGAAGTTCCTTGCGGCCATCCTTGAAATTGACGTCTTCCGCCGTATACGGCGTGGTCAAACGACGCCACAAGACGATCGTCCAGCGTTTGAGTTGATCGTCATACGATGACTTGGCATTTACGTCATAGCGCGACGTGTTCCCGGTATTCCAGTTAGTGTTAAGTGCGTATCCTGACACACCGTCAAGCGGTTGCCAATTGGCGATTATGTTCATCATCACAGTGTCTGCGGTGAAGAGGAAGCTGCGTGTATAAGCGGGGCCGGTGCGGTGCATCCATTTCGGCTCGCTCGGCTCCTCGGATTGAACGCTATTTCTCAAACAAGGTTCCACCGTGTATGAGTCTTCGCGGCGCGTCTGGCTCTTGGGCCCCCAGCACTGATCATCGGCTAATCCCAAGGGATCCGAGCGTCCAGCACGCCAAACCCAGGCGTCGATATTGCCGTCGCCGGTCGTGTAGTGACAATACCCGATATCGCTCGTGTCGGGGTCAGTGTGGCAAGTTGTGGCGCAATTGGCTTTCTCCACCCCGTTGCTGCCCATATCGATAAGTAATCCCAACACATCCTCGTTCTCCCAACGGGGGTTGAGAGCGTTATCAGTCTCGAAGCAGTTGGTATCGGCATTCTGTGTCCACACCCTGCAATTCTGCCCTACTTGATTGGTCCAGTAGCCCGGACGAACTGACATAGTGGAGTCGCGCCAGTCGAAACGCATGTAGATATAGGCGGTGTCTACTATGGCCTTGGTCTTCACGATTCCGATCCCGAGGTTGTTGCTGTAATTCTTATCTTCGCCAATTCGAATACTAAACTCTTCAGCCCCATCCCAAAGGGGATCGTTGATAATGTCAGCAGTGTCGGGGGAAGTGGAAACCGACTTGACATAGAGGGTGTCTTTGCTGCTGGTGTCAATTGCGGGATTGTCCTTGCTACAACTGGAAAACGAGACTGCCACTATGAAGAACAACGCGAATCCGGCCAAGACAAGCCATTTGCGACTCATAATAACTCCAATCTATTTTACCAAACAAGTCTACTAATTATAACAACGCTGCGCCGCTTTGTCAATGCTATTCGGACTTCACGACAACCAGCGTCAAATCGTCCGGCTGATAGTTGATGTCACGGAACCGGGCAATCTCATCGAAAATCTTCGCACGAATTTCCTTGGCGGGCAGCCGACGGTTCTTCCTCACGAGCTCCACCAGACGCTCGATTTCAAACTGTTCCCCCTTATCATTCTCAGTATCGGTTACACCGTCAGTGTACATGACCATTATGTCACCCGGCCCGAACTGGACCGGACGCTCTTGATACTGCCGATCCGGGACGATACCGAGAATCAACCCACCGTCGGTAAGTGACTCGACTTCTCCGGACTTCCGTAAGATGAAAGGCGGATTGTGGCCGGCGTTGGAAAAAGTGAAGACGCGGTTTCTGGTGTCCAGCACGCCATATACTGCTGTGACGAAATTGCCCCGTTCAACCGACTCGAAGATCAGATTATTGACTTTCCTCATGATCGTTCGAATGGCGTAGTTATTCCGAATCTCGGCGATCAGTGACGCGCGATACGAGGCCATGATCAGCGAGGCAGGCAATCCCTTCCCTGAGACATCGGCAATCGTGATCCCGAGTTGGTGATCGACAATCGGAATGAAATCGAAATAGTCACCACCTACCTTTTCGGATGAGATATTGATTGCGTCAAAATCGAAACCGGGATAGGAGGGTGGAATCCTGGGAAGGAATGATTTCTGGATGTCGCGTGCAACCTGAAGCTGGTCTTCGATCCGGTTTTTAGCTACCATTTCCTTGTAAAGTCTGGCACGCGTAATCGACAGCGCTGCTTGGTTGGCGAAAGCTCTGACCATTTCTAGATCTAGCGGGGAATAGGCGTCAGGTTGATCGGATTCCAGATTGAAGGCGCCAATGACCTGCCGACCGGAAAATAGCGGTACGACCAACTCAGAAGCCGTGGTTTCGCGGGTCTTTATATAGCGCGGATCTTCGTTTACGTTCGGCACTATCACCGGCTCCCCGGTCTTCGTAACCCATCCGACCAGCCCGCGGTCCGCTTTCGTTTCAAGAAGATGTCGCGGCATCCCTGTTTCATAGCCTGAGGAAAATATCTCTTCTATGGTCTCCCCGTCTTTGGAAAGGATAAAAATGCCAAGAGCATCAAAAGGGTGAAGCTTCTTGAGCGCCGCAACAATGCTGCGGAAGACATCATCAATACGTAGTGACATCGACAGAATCTCGCCTGTCTCCTGTAAGAGCTCCAGTTCCAAGAGGTTGCGGTCCATGGCATCTGCTAGAATGGCATTCTGCAACCTGAAAGTGTAGAGTTCAATGTGCTGCTCCACATAGTCGGACAGCGGCTTCAGGTCTTGTTTGGCAAACAGCAGTATTGTGGCGGAGATGTAGCCTACCGTTTTGATCAGATGGGCAGCATGTCCTACTGGGCAGTAGCCCACTGATTGGCACAGCGACAGATAGATAGGGTTGTTTTCGGGAATCTCCAACAGCCCGAGCTCGTCAAACTCTCCCGGTGCAATCTCACGCAAAGAAAAGGCTTGAAGCCCCTGCGGCAGAAAAAGGTGGATTTCCAGTTCCATCCGTAACCGGTGATAAATCAACACTGCCAAGGACGCATCCTGCAGCAGGTCTTTGACTTCCTGATAGAACTTGCCGATGGTCTTTGTTCGAGATTCGGCGAACCGGCTTTCAGTGGTATAATGTCTGGTTGTCATCGCTGATACTTAAAAAGCTTACGTTCCACTTCACCCCAAAGTTCCTCACTAGGTGCCGCATTGAGCCCGATTGCGACCTATATATTGTCCGCCAATGAAATACGCAATCACAAATTCGAAATGCAAACGCACGAAAGATGATCGGAATTAGGAGTATATGCGAAAATATGGCGGTGTACACTGTCTCTCCGGCACTTGCGCGTCGAAGTTCGCCGCCTTGGAGGTAAAACACGACAAATCTACTAGGGCTTTGCCCCGGTTTAGACGATAACAGACATTGGTAAGCAGATGCAGGTCGGAGGTAAATCAAAGAATCTACCAGAGTTTGTGAACTTACTTCGCCGACCGGTGCTTGGCCAGCTTGGCTGGGATACGCAGTGGCTCTGATTGCCCTTTGAGTAGGGTAAAATGAAAACAGGACAAACTTTGTGAAAAAAATCTCTTGACAGTGGTGCGCATAGGGGATACAATATCGACACACTAAACGATAAAGGACAGGTTTAGTGTGGTTATTTCTGGGTGCGATTTTGAGGCACCTCAGGACATTTCGTGCGGCAGTCGGAATGTCTGCAGTTTACCTGTCATCCGGGAGAGTGTATGATCGAAAGAATCGAACCTTTTCCTAAGAGCGAGGCGGAGTTACGCACTGCTTTTTGGGGTCAGCTTGGCAAATTTCCCGAGGGGGACAAGATCAAGACCTGTCTGCAATGTGGTACTTGCAGCGGCACCTGCCCGGTGTCGTACGCAATGGACATCACACCGCGACAGGTAGTTGCTCTATTTCGCGCGGGAAGAATTGAAGACATCCTCCACAGTCGGACAATCTGGATTTGTGCTTCTTGCTATTCCTGCACCGTGCGTTGTCCGGTAGGAATAAGAGTCACAGATACGTTGTATGCTCTGAAGCGAATAGCAATGTCGCGCAAGATCTATCCGGCGCAATTCCACGTACAAACCATGTCCAAGGCCTTTATTGGTAATATTTACAAATATGGACGGAATTATGAGCTTGGTCTGGTCATTCGCTTCTTTTTGAAGTCTAATATTGTGAAACTATTCACAATGGCGGGCTTTGGCATGGCGATGATACGACGGGGTCGACTGGCGATACTGCCAAGCAAGATCAAACGTATCAACGAAGTGCAAGCGATTATCAAACGCGCCAGCCAGTTGGGAGAGAATTGATGTCGGACTACGCCTACTACCCCGGTTGCAGTTTGGAAACGGCCGCCAGCCCATACGACAAGTCGGTCCGTGAGGTATTCAAAGCGCTCGGGATCAATTTGCACGAGATTGAGGACTGGAACTGCTGCGGTGCAACGATGTACATGTCTGTCAACAACACCGTTGCCTATTCGATCAGCGCTCGCAATCTGGCGCTTGCTCAGAAGATGGGTATGGACGTCTGCGCTCCTTGCAGTAGCTGTTTCACGATTTTGCAGAAAACCAACCGTTACATCGACTGGGATCCTAAAGAGCGGGAGAAGATCAACCAAGCGCTTGCGGCCGCCAATTTGGTTTACGACAAACCGGTAGCGGTGAGACACCCGCTTGACATCCTGGTGAATGAAATCGGTCTCGATACGATCAAAGCAAAAGTGGTCAACTCACTCGCGGGTCTCAAAGTTGCGCCCTATTATGGCTGCCAGATTGTGCGCCCCTACGGGTATTTCGACGATGTCGATGATCCGGTAACGATGAACAAGCTCCTGCAGGCTCTCGGTGCGGAAGTGACACACTACCCCGGAAAAGTCCGTTGTTGTGGGGGGATGCTAATGACCACGGAAGAAAACATCGCATTGAAGCTAAACCTTGGCCTGCTGCAGGCGGCAGTCGACAATGGCGCCGAAATGATCGCTACGGCCTGTCCGCTTTGCCAGATGAACCTCGAGGCCTATCAGAACAAGATTAATCAGGCGTTCGGCAAGAACTTCAACATACCGATTGTATACTTCACTCATCTCGTCGGCGTGGCTCTCGGCATGTCGCCAGCCAAGATGGGACTCGACAAACTGCTCGTTTCGCCGGACAAGCTGCTTGCTAGGGCGAAGGAGGTTAGAGTATGACCGATAAGCTCAATAGCGGCAGCGGAAACGAAGCTCTTCGTATCGGTGTGTATGTGTGCCACTGTGGCACCAACATCGCCAAGACCGTTGATGTTGCCAAGGTCGCCGAAATGAGTCAGTCAATCCCGGGCGTAGTGATCTCCCGACACTACAAGTTTATGTGCTCAGACCCGGGTCAGGAGCTGATTCAGAAGGACATCAGAGAACACAAGCTCAACCGCATTGTCGTGGCTGCGTGCAGTCCCTTGATGCACGAGAATACTTTCCGTAAGGCTGTCGAAGTCGCGGGAATGAATCGCTACCTGTTCGAGATGGCCAACATCCGCGAGCAGGTCAGTTGGGTCACCATCGATCAGAAACTGGCGACGACCAAAGCTGCCGCATTGGTGAGAGCCGCTGTCGCGCGCGTGAAATACCAGGAACCGCTGGAAATGCGGCGTGTACCCATCACCCGTCGAGCGCTGGTAATTGGTGCCGGTATCTCCGGTATCGAGTCGGCGCTGCAAATGGCGGACGCTGGCTACGAAGTGATTCTGGTGGAGCGAGAGGCCTCGATTGGCGGACACATGTCGCGCTTTGACAAGACCTTCCCAACGCTGGACTGCGCCGCCTGTATCCTAACGCCCAAGATGGTGTCGGTGGGTAGGCATCCCAACATCCGCCTGATTACTTATGCCGAAATCGAGCAGGTGGATGGTTATGTTGGCAATTTCAAAGTTAAGATAAAGAAGAAAGCCCGTTACGTTGACCCCTCCATCTGCAATAGTTGTGGGTCTTGCTATGAGGCGTGCCCCAGTGTTCCGTATCCGCTGCATCGCCGAATGATGCTTGGCGATCGCATGTTCCGCGAAGGTCGATTGCTCGATGTGCAAGACAAGTGGTCGATGGGACCCAAGCACGACTTGACTTCGCTGACAGGCGCACAGCCAATGCCGGAAAACGTGGAAACGACGGCGGAAGAGGTGTTGGAAGGAGTTGAACCATGACGGTAGCAACTGAACCGAAATATGATCTGCAAAGCAAGATCGAGGAGATCGTTGGTGAGTACGGGGCGAAACCGACGGCGCTGATTATGATTCTTCAGGACGTACAAAAGCATTATCGCTATCTGCCCGAAGACGCGCTGCGGGCAGTTGCCAAGAGCATGAAGTTGCCGCTGGCTCAGATTTACGGCGTGGCAACGTTCTATCGCGCCTTCACCCTAAAGCCTATCGGCAAAAATCACATCTGTGTCTGTACCGGCACGGCCTGTCATGTACGCCAGGCGGTTGTGATCGTCGACAAGTTGGAGCGCGATCTCGGCATCTCGGCCGGTGAGACGACGGCGAATGGCGAAGTAAGTTTGGAAACCGTCAACTGTCTCGGTGCTTGCGCGCTTGGACCGTTGGTTACAGCCAACGGAGTTTACTACGGCAATATGACGGTCAACAAGGTAGACAAGATGCTCTCGGAGGTATTGCACAAGAAACGCGTTTCTGAGACTACGGAGGAGGCCGCATGAGCACCAACAGACTGAACTCTCCGGCTGAACTCGTCGCTCTCAAGGAGCGTCTGGAAAAAAATCGCAATGCCAACAAAACTGTGGTTACGGTCTGCGCCGGTACCGGCTGTATGGCTTGTGGTTGTGAGGCGGTTCTGAAGACCTTCCGCGAGGAATGCGCGAAGGACCGGCTCGAAAACGAAGTCGAGATCAAAGCCACCGGCTGCCACGGCTTCTGCGAGCGCGGACCGCTGGTTGTAGTTCACCCACTGGGCGTTTTTTATCAGCGCGTGAAACCGGCGGATGCCAAGCTGATTTGGGAGCAGACTGTTAAGGGAGGCCATCTCGTGAACAAGCTGCTTTATCGCGATCCGCAGAGCAATCAGATCATTAAGAATGAAAAAGACATTCCGTTCTACAAGAAGCAGATGCGCATCATCTTCGGCAAGAATGGCTTTATGGATCCGACGGCGATCAACGACTACATTCTGCTCGGTGGATATCAGGCGCTGGCTATGGCGCTGACCAAAATGACTCCGGAGCAGATCATTGACGAGGTCAAGAAATCGGGTCTGCGGGGAAGAGGAGGAGGCGGATTCCCAACCGGCAAGAAGTGGGCCACCTGTCGAGCTGTCAAGGTCGAGCCGAAGTATACTATCTGCAATGCTGATGAGGGCGATCCGGGAGCCTTTATGGACCGATCGTTGCTCGAAGGTAATCCGCATCAAGTGATCGAGGGCATGCTGATCGGTGCATTCGCGATTGGCAGCCACGAAGGTTTCGTCTATGTCCGCAACGAGTATCCGCTCGCGGTCAAGAACCTGACCGTTGCGATTAAGGCGGCTCGCGATTACGGCTTCCTGGGTGAGAACATCCTCGGCACTGGCTTCAGTTTTGATATCGAAATATCTCGCGGTGGCGGCGCCTTTGTCTGCGGTGAATCGACGGCATTGATGGCGTCTCTTGAAGGCAAGGTGGGCGAGCCACGCGCCAAATACATCCACACGGTCGAATCCGGCCTGTATGACAAGCCCTCGAACTTGAACAACGTTGAGACTTGGGCGAATATCCCTCCGATTTTGGAACGCGGAGCCGAGTGGTTCGCCTCGATCGGCACTGAAGGCTCCAAAGGTACCAAGGTTTTTGCTCTAACCGGCAAAGTCAACAATACCGGTCTTGTGGAAGTCCCGATGGGGATCACCCTCCGCGAGATTCTGTATGACATCGGTGGTGGTGTGCCACGCGGCAAGAAGTTCAAAGCGGTGCAGACCGGAGGTCCCTCCGGTGGCACGTTGATCGTGGAAACTGCGGAGCCCAGGATTCATGCGAGTATGGTTGCATACGGTGACCTCCGCGATGAAGACGAGGCGGTTAGCCTGCTCGACCTGCCGATTGACTTCGACGAGTTGACCAGAGCCGGTTCGATGATGGGTTCCGGCGGCATGATTGTGATGGACGAAGACTCCTGCATGGTCGACATCGCCCGCTACTTCATTCATTTCTTGACCGAGGAAAGTTGCGGCAAATGTGTCCCATGTCGGGAGGGGTTGGTTGTGATGCTGAACATCCTCCAGAAGATCTCGGATGGCACGGGCACGATTGAAGATATTGAATATCTCGAGGAACTGTCGCAGGTAATCATCGACACCAGTCTGTGTCAACTTGGCGGCAGTGCTCCCAACCCGGTCCTGTCAACGATTCGCTATTTCCGGCAGGAGTTTTTGGCGCACGTGATCGACAAACGCTGCCCGGCAGGTGTCTGTAAAAACCTGGTCTCGCATGCGATCGATAACTCGTGCAACGGTTGTCATGCCTGCTTGAAATCGTGTCCGACAAACGCCATCGTGGGCGAGCCAAAGAGGTTGCATTATATCATCCAGGACAAGTGCATCCAATGCGGCGCCTGTTATCAAATCTGCCGCTACAACTCGATCAAGCGCATCAAACACGGCGAGGGCGACAAGCTGCAGGAGCGTGCCCGCGAACTGTGGCAGCCACCCTTGAAAAAAGTACCGGCGGAGGTAGCGTAGGAGATGACTATGGACAAAGTAAAAGTAACTATAGACGGTCAGCAGATAGAAGTAGACGACGGATCGTACGTGCTGGAGGCGGCCAAGTCGCTCGGTATCGAAATCCCGACGCTCTGCTACTATCCTTACATGGCTCCCTACGCCGCCTGCCGAATCTGCTGTGTGGAAGCGCACGGCGTCGGCGGTTGGTCCAAGATTGTGACGGCGTGCAACTACCCGGTATGGGATGGTCTGGAAATCTATACCGATACCCCACGCGTGATCAACGCCCGACGCACCAATCTGGAAATGCTGATGGCGAATTGCGCGCCGGTTCCGGTATTGCATCGTCTGGCTCAGCAACTTGGTATCACGGAGCCGCGCTGGAAAACCGATACCAACTACACCTGTATCTTGTGCGGTCTGTGTGTCCGAATCTGTGACGAAGTCGTGGGGGCGCATGCGCTGGCTTTCATCAATCGCGGCGCTAAACGTGACGTTTCAACGCCGTTCCAACTTGATTCCGAGTCGTGCATTCTTTGCGGCGCTTGTGCCAAGAACTGCCCGACCGGCTACATCAAAATGGAAGAGATTGAAAATAGGTATATCGTCCACAAAGAGATGAACCTCTCGCCGAATGCGGCAATCACCTTGCCGTTCCGGCAAGCCGTGCCCAACGTGCCCCAAATCGTCCGCGAGAACTGCATCCATTACAAGACCGGTGGTTGCATGGTGTGTGCGAAGGTCTGTCCCAAGGACTGCATCGATTACGGAGATCGTCCGAAATTTGAGGAGGTTGAGGTCGGCGCGGTGGTGGTTGCCACCGGTTTCGACAGTTTTGACCCGTCGCCGATGAAGCAGTATGGGTACGGCAAGTATCCAAATGTGATCTCGTCGGAAGAGTTTGAAGTTATGAACAACGCCGCGGGACCGACCGGAGGCAAGATTGTGATGGAAAACGGCGAGGAGCCGCGCGCTATCGCCATTCTGCATTGCATCGGTAGCCGTGACCATGATTACCACAAGTACTGCAGCCGTGTTTGCTGCATGTACTCCCTCAAATTCTCCCATCTGGTGAAGGAGAAAACCTCCGCCGAGGTTTACCAACTCTATATCGACATGCGCGCTTTTGGCAAGGGTTACGAGGAATTCTACGAACGCATTCTGGATGAAGGCGTGAACGTCATTCGCGGCAAAGGCGCGGAAGTCGTGCCGTCCGGTTATCGGCAGCATGAAGAAGGTCATCTGATTGTTCGCTGCGAGGATACGTTGATCGGTAAGTATCGTGAGATACCGGTCGATATGGTCATTCTCAGCACGGCCTTGGAAGCGCGTCAGGATGCCAAGGAATTTGGACGAAAGCTCAATATTTCTACCGGCGCCGACGGTTGGTTTATCGAGGCTCACCCGAAGCTGGCTCCGGTCTCGACGACTACCGAAGGTATCTTTCTGGCGGGCGCCTGCCAGGGAGCAAAAGACATCCCCGACAGCGTTGCGCAGGGAGGTGCTGCCGCCGCGCAGGCGATGAAGCTGATGGCACAGGGAGAAGTGATGATGGATGCCGCCTATGCCGTCATCGACGAGGCATTCTGCAGCGGCTGTAAAATGTGCAATGACATGTGTCCATATACGGCGATTACATTCGACGATGCCAAGAAAGTCAGCGTCGTGAATTCGGCTCTTTGCAAGGGTTGTGGTACTTGTGTGGCGGCTTGTCCCGCCGGCGCCATCATGGCTCGTAATTTCACCGACGAACAGATCTATGCTCAGATCGAGGGGATGCTTTCATGAGTTTCGAACCACGTATTGTCGGATTTCTCTGCAATTGGTGCAGTTACACGGGCGCCGATCTGGCCGGCACCGCGCGCATGAAGTACGCCCCTAATGTCATGACCGTGCGCGTGATGTGTTCCGGCAGAGTTGACCCTGCTTTTGTTCTCGACTCCTTCCGAGCCGGCGCCGATGGCGTACTTGTGTGTGGGTGCCACTTTGGTGACTGCCATTACGTCGAGGGTAATCACAAGTGTATGCGCCGTATCGCCATCACCAAACGCATTTTGAAGGGTATGGGTATTCAGCCTGAGCGTCTGCGTTTGGAATGGGTGTCCGCTTCGGAAGGCGCGCGCTTTCAGGAAGTAGTCGATAGCTTCACCGAAGAGATTCGGGCGCTGGGGCCGATGCGTCTGAAAGAATGGGCTTTTATACCTGAGCAAGTGGAAGCTGCTGCGGCAGCGCACGGGGAGTGAATGATATGGCAAAACCAAAACTAGCAATATACTGGGCAGCTTCCTGTGGCGGCTGTGACATCGCCATACTGGATATTGAGGCGAAGATTCTGGAAGTAGCTGACTTCTTCGACCTTGTTTTCTGGCCTTGCGCTATGGACTTCAAGTATGATGATGTCCGCAAGATGCAGGACAAGGAAATTACACTGACCCTTTTTAACGGCGCAATCCGCAGTGACGAAAACTATGAAATCGCCAAGTTGCTAAGGGAGAAATCGGTCGTACTGTGCGCGTTCGGGAGTTGCGCTTCCGAGGGATGCATCCCCGGATTGGCGAACTTCACCGACAAACAGACGATCATGGACTATGTCTACAAGACGTCGCCTTCGTTAGAACCTGGCAACAACGTTGTCCCCCAGACGGAGGTCAAAGTCTTCGAGGGCACGCTGCACATTCCCAATCTCTGGAACACCGTGCGCACATTGCCGCAGGTGGTTGATGTCGATTACATCATCCCGGGATGCCCGCCGCAATCGAACCAGATTGCTGCGGTTATCGATGCGGTGGTTGACATCCTCAAAAACGGCAAACCGCTTCCGCCGAAGGGAACGGTCCTGGGCGCCAGCGACAAGTGTTGCTGTGACGAATGCAAGCGTAAACGCGATGTCAAGAAGATCAAGAAGTTTATCCGGCCGTTCGAGATCGTGACCGACCCTGAAATCTGCTTAATGGAACAGGGAATGGTCTGTCTTGGCCCGGCGACGCGTTCCGGCTGTGGCGCCAAGTGCGTGGCTGCCGGTGTCCCGTGTCGCGGTTGTTACGGGTTGCCTTCCAATATTCGCGATCAGGGCGCCAAGATGGCGTCCGCATTGGCGAGCGTGATCGACTCGATTGACGAAGCGGAAGTTGAGAGGATTCTCGACACCGTCGCCGATCCACTTGGAACTTTCTATCGCTTCAGCTTGCCAGCTTCGTTGCTAAGGAGAGTGCAATAGTGAAACAGATACTCATCGACCCGATCACTCGTTTGGAAGGGCATGGCAAGATCCATCTCTTCGTGAAGGATGACGGTGAACTGGCCAATTGCTATTTTCAAGTGCCAGAGCTGCGCGGCTTTGAGGTTTTCGCCATAGGTCGTCCCGTTGAGGAGATGGCGCGAATCACAACTCGTATATGCGGTGTCTGTCCCGACGCGCATCATCTCGCTGCCGCCAAAGCAGCCGACGCTGTTTACGGCGTCACAATTCCTTCAGCGGCGCGTAAGTTGCGCGAGTTGATGTATAATGCTTTCTTTGCCGGTGACCACACGACGCATTTCTATGCACTCGGTGGTCCCGATTTCGTCTGCGGTCCCGATGCGCCTCCAGCCGAGCGCAATATCCTCGGTGTCGTGGCGAAAGTCGGTCTTGATGCGGGCAAGGCTGTGATTGCCCAGCGCGCCGCCGGTCAGCGGGTGATAGAAATCATCGGCGGCAAGAAGGTTCATCCGGTCACGGCCATCCCAGGTGGCAATTCCAAGCGCGTAACCAAAGAAGAACAGCAGGAGATTATCAAGCTCGGCGAGCAAATGGTAGAATTCGCCAAGTTCACGATCAAGGTGCTGAATGATGTTGTGTTGGCGAACAAGGGATAT
>CAIYYT010000051.1 GCA_903930455.1 uncultured bacterium
AAGGAATCGGCGGTGAATGTGTCTGCAATCTGTCCATTCACTGTTAGTATTAGGTTCTAATGATTAAGCCTCAACGGTGTGACCTCAGGAACAACAGATAACTCCTATACCTTAGTAGCTAGCTACCTTTTCAACCTTCCGGTCACGGTCGCGAGGCGCGACCTAAGACCCGCCGCAACAACAAGATGGGCACGGCATGTCATGTCCGTACGGAATGGGCACACTCCCCCCTTCCCGCCGCCTGGATTCCCGCCTGCGGGAATGACGAACGGAGTTGGATTTCTGCTTTTTGCGGGAATGAAGTAGAACCCGACCGACGCTACGTTCTGGATAGGCTGCCAAACTTCCATAGGTCAGTATTTGCGCTCAGTTCTCTCGGGTCACGATCTCGCGATAGATGATCGAGTCCTTGTAAGAGCAAAGCACCAGATACTGTGATAACGGTAGATTCTGGAATTCCGCGCGAACCGTGTAATCACAGAGGCACCTACATAAGCTCGCTGCAGTATCGGCGGCCGTTATCAGGATGGTGTCACTGTTGATCAAAGTGTTCAGGACGAAGCGATTGGTGTCGGGGCAGCAGTTGGCCACTAGACAGAAATCGATGAGTAGATTCTGCGTAAATGTGGCCGTGAAACAGGAATCTTCGCCAAGCGCAGTAATCCCCGCAGATCCCTGGCATCGACCTACCTGATAAACGAGCGATTCAGTTTTCGGCTTGGTGGTACTCTCAGAACAGGCGAGCAGCGAGAGTATCAGGCAAGCCAAGACTCCAAACCAGAAGACCCGTGACATAAGTTTCTCCTCTTCTGACCTTGGTGGTCATTCAGACGTCGTCCTGTTTTATAGAACAAGACGTACAGGTGGACGTTCTGTTCAGCGGAGAAGACAGAAAGTCAACGAGGACTTGTGTTCTTCTGAACGTCCTGTTGAATAGTCACAACCCGTAAGCTACTGTGCGACAATCTTCTTAATAACCGCCGGATCGTTTGGTAACTGGTCAGCATCCACCAGACGTGGCACCAAGATTCGCCAGTTGGGGTCGGCCTTGAATATCTCCTTGAACAACGGCAAGGCCTTGTCCACCTGTCCCGCCGTAACCAGCGAAACAGCATACCAATAGGTGACCTCCAGGTTACCGGGAGCCAGTTTGGCGGCCGTGCCATATTCCTCACTAGCTTTCGCCCAATCTTTGACCGCGATGGCATCGTCTCCCTTGTTCATATGGTCATAAGCGCGGGTCAGATCAAGAAGTCTTTTTAGTTCGACAAGGGGTTGCGGCGAGTCATCCACGCGGATGTCGATCAGGCGATCCTTCCATTACATTCCGGTAGGTTTGCCTGTTACGACGACCATCGCTGCGGATTGCATACCGCGAATGTCGCCGCCTTCGGCCTGTGCGGCTTCAAGCGCCGCCATCATCCTGTCGGCCAGTTCGCCTTTAGTGTTTTCGAATGCTTTGGCCATCGCCCCCCAGACCGTGGAATCTTTCATCAGGTTGGCCTGACAGGAGTAATTCTTACCGATGTGATGACCGGCGTAATCGATACATTTGCTGCCGGTGTGAGTCGCGACGACGCCGTTCCGGTCGATCATGGAAACCTGTCGTATCCGGTTCAGCGAATCACTGGCGAGCATGCCCTTCAGCGCATCGGTAGCGGATTTGCCGTTTCTCATCATATCGAGACCGAGAGGACCATAGGCGAAATCGACCAGCGATTGTGTCGCCACTGCCCCGACGCCCGGCTCCAGCCAGATGACGTCAGCGACTTTGAAGTAGTGCGATTGCACGGCCGCACCAAATTGGCCGGTGGCGGAATCATAAGCGACAATGGAAAAGGTGTGAACGTGATGTTGCGGTGTGATCTCGCCCAATGATGCGCAGAGGCAGACCGATGGCAACATATTTAGCGCCGCGAGCAGAAATGAGCACTTGGTCATTTCGAACCTCCTTGTGATCTGTATAGATGGTATGCTAAGATGTGGAAGTGCCTCCAGTGGGCGCAACAAAAATTGTCCGGGTAATGATTGACATTGTCGCTGCCATCAAGTAAGGTATTCTGTCGACAATAATGGATAGGCTATTACACAACGATGATTTTGCGGTGAAACGACCGGTTAAAGCGGTCGTACAGTTCGGACCCAACTACGTCTTTCATCTTGCGGCAGCGGCGCGGATCGGCTTTGACAGCGAGTATGCCGAAAAGTACGCCGGCTCAGTAGAGGAATCCGACCTTGGTTTTCTGCAACAGCACCGCGAATTGCTCACTTTCGGGATGGGTTCGGGGAGTGATCTTATCACCATCTTCTTGTTCCTGCCGGCGTATTTCGATCTGCAATCAGGAGCGCACTTTGCCGAGTATTTCTCGCTCTTGGACGAGGGCTGCGCTGTGGGAGGATTCCGGGCGCTCTTCAACCACTACGGGAGCGAATTTGAGCGACTGGGCCTCTGGATTACGAAAACGGAGTTCGAAAAAGACCTATCAGGGATTGTCCATCACCGCGAGTTGATTGGGAAGCTGGGGGGAATTGTGATGAGAAACCTTCCGGCATATCGGGACTCGGTCTGGCCGGTCGAGAGCGCAAAGATGGACGAGGTGTCGTCGGCAATAAACGTACACTTTAGTGCTCTCAATCCCATCTCGGCATGGGAGAAAGTGACGGGTATCGACTACAAGCTCGACTGTTTTCGTGCCACTCTGGTGAGTGCTATCAAGAACGGACCCAATGCCGATTCACTTGCCTATGACACAGTTGTTTTTCATCATGATCGCCCTTTCGACTACATGGTTCAGCTTATTCAACACGAGATTGGCTCGCATATTCTAAATGAGACTATGAGACAGTTAGCCGATCTGGAGAAGTACGAGTGGAACACGCTCTATGCCGCCTATGAATGCCTCGCAAAACATTACAACCAGATGCTGATCGGCGTTGAACAGCCTGCCTATTCGCTGGCGTCTCTGCGCGAAGAACAATTTCTTCCCATCTACCGCAGCGTGCATAAAGCACAACCCGCTATCACACCTCGCGAGCTGCTGCTCCGTGGCCTAGACAGCTATTTGAATGGTGCTACTTGTATTTCTTGATGAGATTAATTCGGTTGCGCGCTTTCTCGCGGGAGTGAATGGCTCTGTCGTGATCTACGTCCGTGACAGTGAGGTTCAGGAGTTCCTCTGCCCGATGGAGTTCGTCCTCGGCTCGGCTTAGATCGATCTCGTCGAGAAATTCGGCGGTGTCGACCAAAATGGAGACGACGTTGTCGGAAACTTCGATAAAACCACCGCTGGTTGCCATGAAGATTTCCTTCTTGTCCGTGTCGCGGAAAGCGATCTCGCCGACTTTGAGAGTTGAGATCAGCGGGGCATGGTGCGAAAGAATGCCGAGATAACCATCACCACCGGGGACGATAAGGGATTCCACGTTGTCCTCGAAAAGCGTACGCTCCGGGGATACGATCGACAGCTTGAACATCGCTTAGATTTTCTTCCTCATCTTCTCGGCGTTTTCACGCACTTCATCCAGATTGCCCGTCATATAGAACGCCTGTTCGGGGAGATCGTCACACTTGCCTTCAATCACTTCCTTGAACGACTGAATCGTGTCGCCAATTTTGACATAGCGACCTGCTCTGCCGGTAAATTGTTCGGCAACAAAGAACGGCTGCGACAGGAACTTCTGAATTTTACGCGCTCGTGAGACCGCCAGCTTATCGTCCTCCGAGAGTTCGTCAATGCCGAGAATCGCGATGATGTCTTGAAGGTCCTTGTATCTTTGCAGCACGCTCTGCACGCCACGAGCGACATCGTAGTGGTCGTTTCCGACAATGCTCGGGTCGAGAATGCGCGAGGTGGAAGCCAGGGGATCGACCGCGGGATAAATGCCCAACTCAGAAATCTGACGCGATAACACGGTAGTCGCATCAAGATGCGAGAAGGTCGTCGCCGGCGCCGGATCGGTCAGGTCGTCGGCAGGGACATAGATTGCTTGTACGGAGGTGATCGAACCGGCTTTGGTGGAAGTGATTCGCTCCTGCAGGGCGCTCATCTCGGAGTTCAATGTCGGCTGGTAACCGACCGCAGAAGGCATACGTCCCAACAGCGCGGAGACCTCGGAGCCGGCTTGTACGAAGCGGAATATGTTATCGATAAACAACAGCACATCCTGATGCTCTTCATCGCGGAAATACTCTGCCATGGTCAGACCGCTGAGTCCGACGCGGAGACGCGAACCGGGTGGCTCGTTCATTTGGCCGAAGACCAGCGCCGTTTTCGCCAGAACGCCCGATTCCGTCATTTCCAGCCAAAGATCGTTGCCCTCGCGGGTGCGTTCGCCGACACCACAGAAGACCGAGTAACCACCGTGTTCGCTGGCGATGTTGCGGATCAGTTCCATGATGACAACCGTTTTGCCGACACCGGCGCCACCGAAGAGGCCGACTTTGCCCCCCTTGGGATAAGGTTCAAGCAGATCGATGACTTTGATACCGGTTTCGAAGAGCGTGTATTTCGTGACTTGATCAGATAGCGGTGGTGCGGGACGGTGAATAGGGTACCTTTTGGTATCAGTCGGCAGATCGCCGAGCTTGTCAAGGGGTTTGCCGAGCAGGTTGAAGAGACGTCCGAGCGTTTTTTCGCCCACGGGTACCGTGATGGGTCCGCCGGTGTCTCTTACCTTCATGCCGCGTACCAGACCATCGGTGGTCCCCAGCGAAATGCAGCGGACGATGTTGTCGCCTATATGCAGGGCGACTTCCACGGTCAGGTCGATGCTCCGCTTCTGGTCCTCAATTTTGAGTGCATTCAGAAGATTAGGCAGCTTATCTGAATCAAATTCACAGTCAACGGTCGGTCCGATGACTTGAACTATTTTCCCGAAGTTCTCAGACATCTATTCTCCTCACTTTGTAGGGACAAGACTTTGCATCTGCCCACGGACATATCGGGCAACCGCAGAGGTTGACCCTACAGTGTTCATTCGTACTCAGTGCGCTCGCTACGCTCGCCATTTCCGATTGCCTCTATCCTCGCAACGCCTCCGAGCCGGAGACAACCTCCAGCAGTTCCTTGGTAATTGCTCCCTGGCGCGCTTTGTTGTATTGCAGCGTCAGGGTGTCGACCATTTCTTCGGCGTTGCGTGTCGCGAGACTCATCGCGATCATACGGGTACCATGCTCAGATGCCAGCGAATCAGCCAGAGCCATCTGAATGATCGTCAAAGCGTAAGCGGGCATCAGAGCGCCAAATATCTCTTTTGGGTCAGGCTCAAAGATGTACTGTCGCGTGGCGCCTCGATCGGTCTTGGGCGGATTGATCGGCAGGAAATCAGCGACTCCCACCTTGTAGGAGACCATCGACTTAAAGCGCGTGTACAGCATCTGTATATGGTCGGCTTCTCCCGAAACGAAGAGATTGATCAGGTAGTCGGTCAGATCCCGCACGACCTCAAGATTCATACGCCCTTGCAATCCTTTGTAGACTTTAAGGATCGGCCAGCTTTGCCGACGGAAGAAGTCTTCCCCCTTCTTGCCGACCAGAACAAGTTTGATGTTCTCAGCACCCGGTTCTTTGAGCAATCTGACCGCCTGCCGGACAATGTTCGTATTAAACGAACCACACATGCCGCGATCAGAAGTGAAGACAACCAAAACGCGAACTTTGACCTCGCGTTGCTGGAAGAAGGGATGCTCGACTTCCGCCGAAGCGGACGATATCTGTTCGAGGATGAGTCGCATTTTCTCCGAATAGGGGCGCGACTGTTCGACCATCTGCTGCGCTTTCCGGAGTCGTGCCGCGGCGACCATCCGCATTGCTCTGGTGATCTGGCTGGTACTGACGACCGCGCGGATTCTTTTGCGTATGTCGCGTGGAGTTGGCATCTACTTCTTCAGAAACTCCGTTTTGTATTTTGTGGTTGCTTCCTTCAGTTTGGCTTCGGTAGCGTCGTCGATGTCCTTCTTGTCGGCGATCGTGTGAGGAATGTCGGGATAGTTCTGATCAATGTAAGGGTGGAATCCCTCCTCAAACGCTTTCACGTTTTCCAGCGGCAGGTTGTCCAAGTAGCCGTTTACGGCCGCCCAGAGAATGATAGTCTGATGCTCCATCGACATGGGTACAAACTGACCCTGCTTGAGTACCTCGGTCATGCGCGACCCTCTGGTCAATTGCGCCTGCGTGGCTTCATCCAGATCGGAGCCGAACTGCGCAAACGCCGCCAACTCGCGATACTGAGCCAGATCGAGTCGCAATCTGCCAGCAACTTTTCTCATCGCCTTCACTTGTGCTTTGCCGCCAACACGCGACACGGAAATGCCGACATTGATGGCGGGACGAATACCGGCGTAGAAGAGATCCGATTCAAGGAAGATCTGTCCGTCGGTAATGGAAATGACGTTGGTCGGAATGTACGCGGAGACGTCGCCCGCCTGAGTCTCGATGATCGGCAAGGCGGTCAATGAGCCACCGCCGAGTTCATCCGAAAGCTTGGCAGCGCGCTCCAAGAGACGCGAGTGCAAATAGAACACATCACCCGGATATGCCTCACGACCCGGTGGTCGTCTCAACAGCAGCGAGAGCTGACGGTATGATTGCGCGTGTTTAGACAAATCATCGTAGACAAGTAACACATGACGCCCGGAATACAGGAATTCTTCGCCTATAGCGACACCGGCGTAAGGGGCAATGTATTGCAGGGGGGCTGGTGCAGAGGCCTCAGCAGCCACCACCGTAGTATACTTCATCGCACCATGTTCTTCGAGAATACCGACAACTTGCGCGACCGTAGATGATTTTTGACCGATGGCGACGTAAATGCAGAAGACGTCCGTATGCTTCTGATTGATGATAGTGTCCAGGGCAATCGCGGTTTTGCCGGTCTGGCGGTCGCCAATAATCAATTCGCGCTGGCCACGACCGATCGGAATCATGGAGTCGATAGCTTTGAGACCGGTTTGCAACGGTTCTTTCACCGGCTGACGTTGTACCACGTTGGGCGCAACAGATTCAATGTTACGGAATTTGCTGGTGACAATCGGGCCTTTGCCGTCCAGTGGCTCGCCCAGGGGATTGACCACGCGGCCAATCAGGGCGTCGCCGACAGCAATGGACGCAATACGACCGGTGCGACGAACAGTGTCACCCTCGTTGATCTTCTGATCTGATCCCATTATGGCCACGCCGACATTGTCAGCTTCCAGGTTCAGCACCACTCCGGTAATGTCACCGGGGAAGGAGACCAGTTCGGACATCATGACGTCGCGCAGTCCCCAGATGCGCGCGATACCGTCGCCAACTTGCAGCACCGTGCCGACCGATTCCATTTCGAGCTTGGTTTCGTAACCGGCAATCTGCTGTTTGATTATCGCACTTACTTCTTCAGGTTTTAACGCCATGCCATCGACTCCCATATCCTCAAATATCAAAATTCATAGCTTATTGTACCTTCAGCTCGAGCAGTTGCTCGCGCAGGACTTGCAGGTCGTGACGAATCGAGCAATCAATGATCTTTTCGCCAACGAACGCAATCACACCGCCGATAATGTCCGCATCGACCTCGGTGGTGATCTCGATAGTTCTTCCGGTCAGCTTGTTCAGGCGCGCCTTGATGCTGGCGATCTCTTCTGCTGTCAACGGTATGGCGCTGATCAGACGAGTCTCAACGATTCCCTTGCTATCGTGGTAGAGCCGAGAATACTCGGCAGCGATTTCTACCAGAAATCCGGTGCGCCGTTTGGCGACCACGAGTTGCAGCAGATGATAAAGTTGATCGGGGACCTTGCCTTTGAAGACTTTCTCAACGACCGCCGTCTTGTCGCTCTCCACGATCTGTGGCGCCGCCAGAAAGCGTATCAGCGAATCATCCTGTTTGAGGACATTCGCCAAATCGCCAAAGTCCAGATTTACCAACTCGGAGTTGTGCATCTGCTGAGTCAGTTCAAACAGACCGTGGGCATACCTTTCGGCAATCTGCTGCGTTTGCATCTCGTGTGCCTGCTACTTGACTTTCTCGATGTCGTCAATAAAGCGGCCGATCAACTCGCGTTGCTTCGGTGTGTCGAGCCGCTCATGAATAATTCTTTCCGCCGCAGTAATGGTCATTACCACCACATCGTTCTTCAGTTCCACTCGCGCCTTTGTTATATCCTGTTCGATTTCGGCCTTGCTACGACTGAACATATCCTTGGCTTCGTTGCGGGCGTCTTCTTTGATTTTGGCAGCGATCTTTTCGCCTTCCGCAATCGCCTCGGTCAAGCGGCGCCGGGCCTCAGTGTCGATGTCTTTTAGCTTCGACTGATACTCGGCATTGAGCGCATCCGCCTGCTTCTGCTTGGTTTCAATTTCGGCAAAACTGTTCTTGATACGTTCGCGACGTTCGTCCAGCAGCCCCAGTAGTGGCTTCCAGGCATACCGTTTGAGAATCCAGAGCGCGATCAAGAAGCCGATGATGTGGGTGATCAGTTGCGGGATTTCAATCTTCAGTGCATCCAGTACTTGACTAAGCAATCTTATCCTCGCCTTGTCCGATTGTGACTAAGGCGGGCGGAGCATTGTTGATCCGCCCGCTGTATCGTGATCTAGCCGATCTTGCCCATCAAAATGAAGAAGGCAACCAGCGCGTAAATGGTGAGCGCTTCGATGAAGGCGCTACCAATGATCATGGCTACCTGAATCTTCGCGGCAGCTTCCGGCTGACGGCCGATGGCTTCCATCGCTTGCCCAACCGCCCGACCCAGACCGAAGCCCGAGCCGATTGCCGCCAGACCGATGGCCAGCGGCAGGGAGAGCGCTAACGCAAATTTGTAATCCATGTTTCCTCCTGCGATAGATAAGTTAAACGACTAATGTTCTTCACCATGTTCCTCGTGCGGGAGCATCATCGAAATGTAGATGGTCGCCAGTGAAGCAAACACGAGGGCCTGTATTGTTGACATCAATAGACCAAGGAAATAGAACGGCACTTGCAGCGGAAGTCCGATCGGCAAATGAGAAAAGGAGAGCACCATTACACCGAGGCCGGTAAAGGCGGCGATCAGAACATCCTCGCCGGTAATATTGCCGAAAAGACGCAAAGAGAGCGACAACGGTTTCGCTAGTTCGCCGATCAGGTGAATCGGCAAATTCAGCGGCACCAGCGCCCAGCTAACCGCCGATTCTGGTTCGCCCATCATGTGATGGAGCCAGCCCCAGATGCCCAGCCGTCTGAAGCCGGTGTACTGCACATACACAAAGACAATCAGCGCCAACGAGACGGGAATCATCGCGCTGTTCGAATTGGGCGCCTTGAGAAACGGAATCAGGCCAATCCAATTTAGCAGCAGAATGTAAATGAATAACGTGCCGAGAAACGGTGTGTATTTTCGCGCGTGGTGGCCAAGAATGCTGGTGAAGAAGTTGTCGAGAGCTTCGACGATCATTTCCGCGAGGTTCTGCAGTTTGCCCGGCATAGGTTGACGCTTGGCGTAGATTCTCAGCGAAACGATGCAGAGAAAGGCCAGTACTGCAAATGCAAAGAATATGTTTTCCCAGTGGTACAAGCCCTTGAAGGCATCGCCAAAACCGTGGTAGAGCAACTGCAGGATGTTGGGAAGCTCCGGCGCAGATGATTCGCCATGTTCAGCGGCGTGCGTCACGGTGTCGGCGGCATGTCCCGCCCCTTCGGCCATCATGAGAATGGGGAAAGTTAAGCGCTCAAGAATCAATGGGCACCCTCAGCGTGTTTCTTTTCGAAGCCAAATACATCCATCCGCAATATCACTCTGCCCAATACCTTCAACAAGGCAATCGGAAAAATTAGTGAAAAACCGGCAAGCAGGGAATAGATCGAGAAATAGCCGGATGCGACTATAAGATAACCACCGACATACAGAACGGGGAATTTGATGAATCCAAGCACAACCGCCACGTCTTTGCGAGTCTCGTTCGGCGTGATCAACTCGGTGACCATACCCTTGATGAAATACAGGTTAGTCAGACTCCAGGCTACGCCGATTAGAAATCCGAGCGCCACTTTGCCCGAGTAATACATGGTCAGATAAAGGGCCACGATCAGCGCGAATACCGCCGTGGTCCTGATGATGCGTGTAATAAATTCTAGGCCCATCGTTTGTGAAAAAGGTTACAAATCCTTACTGACTTTACGAATCAAATCATAGACTTCTTTGCCTGAAGCCGCAAATCCCAGCCCAATGAAGAGAACCATCAGAAATGGTCTGGTGCCGAGCCAACCGTCGAGCCATTTGCCGATTGCAAACCCGACGAGAGGACCGACCGCCATCAATACCGGAATCACTCCGAAGAGCGCTAACTGCCTAATGAGCTGTGGCTTATCATCACTATGCCTGAGCACAAACATCCCTCCCGGAGTGCGCCAGACGAATATTATGCCCCTTCAATTTGAAGTCAAGAGTTTAACACCAAAATTGACGACAAGAATGCGCCACTTTTGACCGTCGTGGTCCTTTCTTGAAATATCGGCAACCGGTATGTTTTCTTGAGAATCAGGAATGGGGATACATTAGCTGTTTCGCCAATTCCGCCGCTTCCGTCATCGGTAATTTACAGGCAAAATTCTCTGAGCGAATCAGTGGCAATCGATTAGGTGAGAGATTTTTCGGTCGGCGGATCTGAAGCGGGAATGGCTATTCTTTCGCTTTCGCGCGGAATTAGATACTTCTTGAAGAGAAGGGTAAAGGTCGTGCCGTGGTTTGGCTTCGATTCTACTTCGATCCGGGCATCAATAGTGTCAATGCAGCGTTTCACTATTGCCAGTCCCAGGCCGGTGCCCCCTTTCTTGCGGGAGAAAAAGGGTTCGAAGATTTTGTCCTTGTCTTCGCAGGAAAAGCCGCAGCCATTGTCGGCCATTTGCAGGCAGACCCACTCGGTGCTGGAGACGCCGGGCCTGCCCTCAGGGGAGACGATCCGGATTTGAATCTCACCACTGTCTTCATCCACGGCTTCGATGGCATTGTTAACAACGTTGATCACAATTTGCCGTACTTGATCTTCATCCGCGACGATGTAAACGGTTGATTGCTCGGTTTCGAAATTGATGGTGAGGGTTTTAGGCAACGTCGGACTGTTTCTGAGCAATTCGATTGTCTCTCCGACCACCGAAACCAATTCGACTTTAGTCGTGCGGGTCGGCGCTGTGCGGGCATAAACCAGAAAATCGTTCAGCACGCGGGAGAGCCGTTCCGACTCTTTTACGATCAATTCCATTAGCCGCGCATTTTCGCCAGTCAGCTCGATTTCGTTCTTGAGTACCTCGACTGAACCGGAGATGGATGCCAGCGGATTACGGATTTCGTGGGCGATACGCGCCGACAGTTCACCGACTGCAGCCAAGCGGTCGGCTTGCATCAATGCCTGTTCCATCTGCTTAGCTAGGGTCAAATCCTGGAAGATGGCGATAACGCCGCGAATTCCGACCCGCTCATCACCCAGTATGGAAGTTGTCAAACCCAGAGGGATGGTTTTGCCGTCATGGCCAATAATCTGTGTCTCGGAGCGAAGATTTGGCTTAGCCAGCTTGAGTACCGATAGTACGCGCTCACAGAAGTCCGGCATCCGTTGATTGAATACTTCGAGGAAACTCTGTCCTTTGACCTCTTTTTGGCTAACTCCCAGAATAGCTTCAGCAGCGCGGTTGAAATAGACGATTCGGCCACGATTGTCGACGGTAATCAAACCGGAATGGAGATTGTGCAAGATGTCGTCGGTGTCAAGTTGTACCCGTTCCAGCTTCTCGGACGTGTGCGACAGCTCACCTTCCTTGACGCGCAATTTGGCCGCGAGAAATCCGGAGATGAACGCAACCAGATAGAAGGTGCAGACATGCAGAAAGACGGCGTAAAAGATTTCATCGTTGACTTGGTACGTCTGTCGGAATTGCTGCAAGTCGAAGACGCCGGATGTCCCCTGAGTTGTCGAGGTGAAAGCATAGATCAGTGCAGCCAATGTGGCCACGGAGAGCGTCCCGGCAAGACGGTACACCAGACTGGCTGAGACGATACTTAATAGGAACAGAGCCGAGTATTGTGAAGTTAGATGCCCGGCTCCTTGGATAATAGCGCCTTCGGCAGTCAGTTCAAGAACAATGTGAGCAAAGATTATCAGGCTCAGAAATTGTGGCTTGATTATGCGGATGTCAAATTCGATTACGAGAAGGAAGACCAGCGTGGCGACAGAATAGTAGAGAAACGGCTGGAAGATTCCCGACTGACCGGCCTCCGAAAGTACTACCGCGCCAAAAACGAGTAGGAAGATCGACAGACGCAGAGGAATAAACCAGGTGCTTCTGAGTTCTTCTTTCAGTTTGCGTTTGCGATAAGTTGCCATAATAGCTGAAGCCACCCCCGCGTATCAGAGGTGGCTTCTCCCTCTACATTACGATAACCGGCTTCGTCAGTTGATCTTGCCGATGATGTCGAACATCGGCAGATACATCGCGATCAGAATGCCTCCGATGACGGCGCCCATGACCACAATAACAACCGGTTCAATAAGCCCTGTCAGGGCGCTGACGGCCGCGTCCACCTCTTCATCATAGAAATCGGCAATCTTTGATAGCATCTCATCCAATCCGCCAGTCTTCTCGCCCACACTGATCATCTGGATCACCATCGGAGGAAACACGCCCGACTCTTTCAGCGGGCTGGTAATTGTGTCACCTTCGGCAATCGAGATGACCGACTTTTTGATGGCAACCTGCAACACTCTGTTGCCGGCGGTCTTGGCTGTGATTTCGAGTGCGTCGAGAATCGTCACGCCGGACTGAATCAGCGTTCCCAGTGTCCGGGTAAAGCGCGCCACCGCAGCCTTGCGGATAAGGTCTCCGAAGATCGGCGTTTTCAGCATAAACTTGTCGAAATAGAGCCGCCCTTGATCGTTTTTCAATGTCAATCGCAGCGCGATGAAACCGGCCACAATCGCGCCAAGAATGATCGGATAGAATCTCTGCAAGAGCTGGGAGAGATTTAGTACCATTTGTGTCGGGCCGGGTAACTCGGCGCCGAGGCCGGAGAACATCTTGGCGAAGACCGGCACAATGAAGGTCAGCATAGCAACCGTTGCGCCGATCGCCACCACCGACACAACGGCGGGATAAACCATCGCTCCCTTGATCTTGCGCGCCAAGGAATCGGCCTTTTCACGATAGCCAGCCAAACGCACCAGAATTGTGTCCAGTGCGCCGCCCATTTCACCCGCTTCAACCATGTTTACATAAAGATCGTCGAACGCCTTCGTGTGTTTCTTCATCGCCTCGGAAAGCGTTGAACCGGATGAGACGGAGTCTTTGATTTCGGCGATGATGCGGCGGAACTCCGGAGAATCCATCTGTTTCGAGAGAATGTCGAGGCACTGCACCATCGGCAAGCCGGCGCCGATCATTGTGGCAAACTGCCGCGTAAAGCGGGAAATGTGCACTTTCTTGATACCGGAGCCGAACTTGATGTTAATCTGGGACGGCTTTCTGGAAATCTTGTCAACGAGGACTTTGTTGCGCCTCAGAATCCGTTCCAGCTCCGCGCGATCTTTCGCCTTGAGTTCACCCTCGATGGGCGAGCCGGTCACTGTTTTGCCTTTATACTCAAAGACTGGCATGGCAACCTCCGTTCCTCATCGTTAGTAGCGAGCTTCCGCTGCGGTCTGAACCCGCGACAGCATCTCGTTTAGCTCTTGCACGTTCGACGAGCGCGCCATTGCTTCGCCAATCGTGATTTTCCGCGACAGATGGAGTTCGGCAAGGGACATGTTCATGGTTCGCATGCCGTACTTCTGACCTGACTGAATCATACTATATATCTGATGTATCTTGTCATCACGGATCAACGCGCGAACCGCAGGTGTGCATATCATCACTTCGGTGGCCAACACTCGGCCGCCACCAATTCGCGGCACCAATTGCTGCGATACTACACCCTGCAGGACAAACGACACCGTGACCCGAATCTGCTCTTGCTGGTTTGTCGGGAATACGTCGACAATACGGTTGATTGTCTCGGCGCAGGAGTTAGTGTGCAAAGTCGCGAAGGTCAGGTGGCCGGTCTCGGAGATGTTCAACGCTTCGGAGATCGTCTCCAGATCGCGCATCTCGCCCACGAGCACTACATCCGGATCCTGCCGCAACGCGTATTTCAGCGCGATCGCAAACGACTTGGTGTCGGAGCCGACCTCGCGCTGGTTGACCAGACAATTCTGGTGGCGGTGGAGATACTCGATCGGGTCTTCCACGGTGAGGATATGAGAGTGTCGCTCGCGATTGACTTTGTCAATCAGCGCCGCCAATGTCGTTGACTTGCCCGAACCGGTAGGTCCTGTGACCAGCACCAGTCCGCGGGGCAAGTTGGCCATCTCGATAATGGCCTTGTCAACACCCAGCTCCTCAAATGAGGGAACCTTGTAAGGAATCTGTCGCAACGCCACCGAGACATTGCCGCGCTGCACGAAGACGTTGCAGCGGAAACGGCTCATGTTCTCAATGCCAAATGACATATCAAGCTCGGAGTTCTCCTCAAAACGCTGTTTTTGTTTCTCCGACATCATGCTGTATGCCAGCTTCTTCGTTGCGTCGGGCGTTAGCGCATCCATGTCGAGCGACAACAGACGACCGTCAACACGGATTTGAGGTGGCGATCCGACTGCGAGATGTAGATCGGAGGCGTTTTTCTCGATCAGTATCTCCAGCAGTTCACGCAAGTTGACCATGCACGACTCCTGTATTTTCAGCTACCATTTTTTCAACCATATCTTTCTATCCATGTCGCTACTACGATGTCTCAGCTAGCACCTCGTCAACGGAGGTTATGCCCTTGCGGATCTTATCGACGCCCGCCATGCGCAGTGTCATCATCCCCTCTTTCACCGCCTGCGCCGTAATTTCCGGTGCGGATACGTTGGCGATGATCATACGCTCGATCTCCGAAGTAATCGGCATCACTTCGAAGAGCCCGGTTCTACCTGAGAAACCGATATTGTTGCACTCGGAACAACCTTTGGCATGATAGGCCTTGAAGGTCTTCAGTTCCGACTCCGGAACGCCTACTTTGACGAGAATTTCCTCTTCGATCTTGACTTCTTCCTTACAGCGTTTGCAGAGTTTCCTGACCATACGCTGAGCCATGATTAACTTGGCGGCCGAGGCAACGAGATAGGGCGGGATACCCATGTCGATCAGACGGTTGATTGAGGATGGTGCGTCATTAGTGTGCAGCGTGCTGAACACCAGGTGTCCGGTGAGAGACGCTCGAATAGCAATCTCCGCTGTTTCGCCGTCGCGAATCTCACCCACCATGACCACGTCCGGGTCTTGTCGCAGGAAAGATCTCAGCGCCGCGGAGAAGGTCAGGCCGATTTCAGAGCGCACGGCGACCTGATTGATGCCCTCAAAATTGAACTCGACCGGATCCTCGGCAGTCATGATATTGACGTCCGGTTGATTGATCGTTTTTAGAGCCGAGTACAGGGTCGTCGTCTTGCCAGAACCGGTTGGTCCTGTGACCAAAACAATGCCGTAGGGCAACTGAATTGCGTGCTGGAACTTTGCCAATGATAACTCAGGGAATCCGAGGTTCGTCAAGTCGACCATCAGCGATTTGGGATCAAGAATTCGCATCACGACTTTTTCGCCGAAAATCGTCGGCAAAACCGAGACGCGCAAGTCAACCGCACGGTCGCCGATTTTGACCTTGATACGCCCATCCTGCGGTAGCCGGCGCTCGGAAATATCGAGGTCGGCCATGATCTTGACGCGGCTGACGATTGCCGCGCGATACTTGAATGGCAGGGTAGACATCTCCAGTAGCGAACCGTCAACACGGTAGCGTACGCGAATCTTCTTCTCGTAGGTTTCGATGTGAATATCGGAGGCGCCTTTGCGTACGGCTTCACTGATGATCGAATCCACGAGTTTGACCAGCGGCTTGTCCTGGACCGCCGATTGGAGTTCCAGGTCACTGACGGTGTCCTCTCCGGTCGAGATAACTTCGAGGTCGGATTCCTCTAAGCCCCTCAGAATCTCAGAGTATTGCGATGAATCGTTGTAATAGTGTTCGATGGCTTTCTGAATCGTCGGCTCGGGAGAAATAACCGGCTGTACCGAACAACCCGTGATGAATTTGATCGCGTCAAGAACATAGATGTTGTTCGGGTCGCTGATCGCCACCACCAGCGTCTTGCCGAATTTGCTCACCGAAATGACGTTAAACTTGCGGGCGATGTCGTGCGGAATGAGTTTGACGACATCGGCGTTAAGCTCCAGATCGCTCAGACGGATAGCGCCGATATTGAGCTGTTTGCCAATGAAGGTGGTGATTTCCTCTTCATCGGTCACCGCTCCCATCGAGACCAGAGTTTGCTCCAGCCGCCCCTTGTTCTTATCGATCAAGCTCAGAGCCTGCGTGAGCTGATCGTGGCTGATCTTGCCAGCCTCGACCAGCATTGTTCCCAGTTCTTTCGGATTCGGCATAGTCCCCAATGATTCCGTCTGCGCCTATCGTCAGCCGCTTTTAATCCCGGAAAATGTCCTCAAGTTTGTCTTCCGCTGAGTTCGTAAATGCTTCGGATAACCCCTCGTCCGAACTGTTGACCTTTCTCAAGACGATTTCGAAGATTTTTTGCAGTTCAATCGCCGCCTCTTTCGCATACAGCCGCACCATTCCAATGGTCGTGCGATCGTCAAACACGATTGCCAAAATAGAGCGATCACCGACCAGACACATGTGGATATGGTCCTTCTTGCCCTGATGGAACAAGACCGAGAACTCCGGCTCACCGACCAGCTTGGCGATCTCGGAGGTGGAGGCAAAGCTGCCTGCCATCAAGGCCGATAGCGCAGTTGTATCGAGGGTTTGAGTAAACCCATGCCGGGCGATAAGGTGGCCGTCCTTATCGACAAGAAGCGCGCATTTGGCTTCCGCGCCTTTGAGAAGCTTGGTCATGACCACGTCGATCTTCTCCGTGTCATCCCAGTATACCATTAGTTTGTCGCCAGCCACTTCATACCTCCTGACTAGTCATTGCCTCCGCCAAACCAGCGGAATAGGAAGAATCTCTTTCTTTTCTTTCGCAATTTTAAGCTTTTCTGCATGCCCATTACATGCGGCACTTCGAAGGCGTCCGCGAACTGCGAGCGTGCGGTCTCATCATCTTCCGCCTTCGGTTTGACCACCGGCTTCTTAAGTGAGTCAAGCTCAGTATTGTCAACCTGATGTAGCTTGCTTTCGATTTCCGCCAGCGTCGGATGTTTGGGAGTTAGCACTTTGTCGGTCTGCGATTCCTTCACCTGCTCTTGCGAGACAGCACTGTGCGTGCCCCAGCCGGAGTCATCTGTTACGTCCCTAACCTCGACGCGTTGGGGTTTGTCCATGGAGACCGGCGGAGGCGCGACTGTTGCACCAGCCGTCGAAGCCGAACTGCGGGGGGCGACCTGTGCAGACGCCCGGTGCTCGACCACAGTCCCGACCTGTTCCTGAACCACGGGCGCGGCGATACCGGCTGTCACCGCCAGTTCTGCTTCAGCTTCGGGTGCTTCCGTCTTCTTGGTGGCTCTATTGAGAACAACCTTGGTAATCATCTTCAGCGTATCGAACACACCGACACCCTTGACCGCCGATGCTTCGAAATAGGGGAGGTTGTTCCAGTTAAGGTCTTGCTGCATTTCCTCAATCGGCATCACGTCAGGGAGATCGCGTTTATTGTATTGCAGGACGATTGGCAGCGTGTAGATGTCATAACCGTATTCAATCAGGTTCTCTTTGAGATTGTTCAGCGATTCGATGTTTTCATCTTTCTTGGAGCGCTGCGAGTCCGCCACAAATACCAGGCCGTCCACGCCGCGAAGCACCAACTTGCGCGTGGCATTGTAGAAAACCTGACCGGGCACGGTGTAGAGCTGAAATTTGGTGGCAAAGCCGTTGATCGCGCCGATGTTAATCGGCAGGAAATCAAAATACAGCGTCCGGTCTGCATCAGTCGCCAGACTGATCAGATCGCCCCTCGTCTTTTTCGGGACCTTCGCATGCACGTACTGCAGGTTAGTCGTTTTTCCCGACAAGCCGGGCCCATAGTAAACAATCTTGCAGTTTACCTCCCGGCTTGAATAGTTTATCGAAACCATTTCAGTCTCTCCGACGGATCGTTAGATGCTGATTTGCGATATGGCGTTCTTGATCTCCAATCGGATCAATCCCATGTTGATTTTGTCCTCTGTCGTGACTACCAGATAACCGACCGGAGTCGCGGTGATGAAAAGCTTTCCCTTGCCGGCTTCGATTGTCAGTTGCTTCAGAGGCGCCTGATGCAGGCGCTCCAAACTCTTGGCCACGGTCGCAGATATCGACCCGGCCAGAGCGCCGATCGTGTCGTCGTCATACTGACTATTCAGGTCGGCGGCGATCACGATGCCGTCGTTACCCACCAGCATGCTGCCGGTAATACCGGAAGTCTTGTTGAGATCAGACAGTACTTCCCGCATATTGTCTCCCTGCTTCGCTGCTATAAAGGTTGCTAAATTTCTCTTGACAGTGCCGCTCGATCATCTCCGCTGCCTGATGCAAACGTATCTTTTCCAACTCATCGGACTCGACGTTGGCTATCGACAGAAGCCACATGTCGGCGGCGCGATAAAGGCAGAATCGGTGTGCGCCCGAAGTGTATTCAATCGTGTTAAGGGGCGTCGTGCCGGTTCTGAGGTTCGTTTCGAGCAAGTCATCGATCATTTTTTTGCCTAAGGCACTCCATAAATCCTGGTCCCACTCGCCACGGCTCCAGGTTGCCACGGGTAGACCCTCGTCGTCAATCAGCATCGCACATAGAACACCCGAATAACCACCGACGTGTTGCACCGCACCGGTAAATGAGTGATCGAAAAGCTCGCTGCCCGTGCGTTCCATAATCGGGGCAGTGGGTATGGGGGTCGGCGGTCGCATGACCGGAGTCGATGTTGAGGTGTATATGATCGGTGCAGTTCCGGATTTGCGCAGATGCCGTCTGCCGACGCGGGCGGGCAGAATCATCTGAATTGTCGAGTTGAAGAGAAACGGCGCCGTGATGCTGAAAAGCAAGATTGCCGGCTTAAAAGTGTCGAAGGCATTGGTAAATGCTCCGGACACCGGCATTTGTTCCAGAACCATCAGCAGCAACAGAAAAGCCCCTGAGAGCACGAGGCGACTGGTGAGAGTTAGCACGGCTGCTACAGCGGTGTATGTCACCGAGCGACGGCGGTTCAGAATCAATCCGACCGAGAAATAGTAGGTCAATTCCAACAACGCGTACCAGAACATGTTCATCTGGAAAGTAACGCCGAAATAGTTCGGGTAGATCAGCATCGGCAAGGTGGCGACGATCAGCGCAATCAAGACTACATGACGTGTATCTCTAATAGACCATTCCATACTTACTTCTCACTTCCTTAGCCGTCCTGCAGGTTTTCCTTGACTTCGTCCAGCTTCAGTCGCATAGCTCCGACATTGACCCCCTTCTCGCAGTAGAGGACCAGGTTGTAGCGACTGAATTTCATTATCACGATTATCCGCATCTCGGTCTCAACCGCGATCTGCCTTGTCTCGCCAAAGACGGCGATTGCGTTCTCGGTCTCTGCATTCCGGCACATCTCAATGCCGAAGGCGGCGATCGCTTGAATGTCCTGCTCGGGATTACCGCGATGATCAACGACAGTCCCGTCGCTGTATGCGCAGACGATGGATTCGACAAATGACAGTTTCAATAAATCGTCCAGAACCTGACTGAGCGTCACCGGCGTTTTCGGCCTAGTTGCGTTCCCGTTCGCATCCATTTCTGCGCTTGCGGCTGCCCTGTGCGCGCCAGGAAGCGGCTCAACTTGCCGTCGTTTCAATTCTTTCTTCTGACGCTCCAGCCTTTGCTGCAAATCCTGAACCAGTAGTCGATTGGCGCTGGACGCTCGTAGTTTTCTGATCGCTGACTCCGCCTCGCCGATACTCCCTTTGGCAATCAGAATTTCCACCCGCAGTTGTTCCGTCAACCGCGTTTCGCCGTCAAGCTCCACGGCCTTATTCAGTTCCTGTTCTGCCCAGTCGTACATCTTGCGACCGAGACTAATCTTGGCCATCACCAAGTGACCGGCGCCGTAGTCGGGATGAGTCCGTATTCCCTGGCGACAGACGCGAAACGCCTGATCCAGGTCGCCGTTAAGGCGATGGGCATCGGCCAGCGCAGCGAACACTTGCGATTTCGAATTCTCCTTGAGAATCCTCTCGCATTGTTCGATACGCTCGGTCAGACTTGCTGTTTCAATCATAGAAACCTTCAGCAAAGCGGTTCTAGGTCAAACTCTTCTTGATCTTCGTCACGCCGACGGCCACCAAGATCAACGCCAACAGTTGCAGGATACCAATCGCATTCTTCTGCATGGTGACGATATCCAGCTTGATTGCCAGGCTTAACAACTGGCCAAGAGAGAAGATCAGAAACGAAACGGCCAGTACCTGCCAGCCGGGTGAAAGCTCGCCTCCCCGGAGCAAGGCAAAGATTTTCAGACACACTGCAAAACAGATAAGACCGGCCACCAGCAGAACGATATCAATTGCCACTCCGAACGCCGACACTTCGCCGGTCTTTGCTGCTGTTTGAGCCAGTGCACTTGATACCGGCAAGGCCACGAGCGCCAGGATCACTGTGCGCGCAATCTTCATCATAACTACCTCACAAGACCGATTTGGTCAGTTTGACTTCTCTGAGGATGCGGTACAATTCGTTGCCGACATCGTATTTTTTATCGACTTCCCGTCTTTCCGCCAGCGGCAGCGCGATTTCCTTCTTGATTTCCGCCGCCACCTGCTTGCGGACCTCAATGCCAAGGTAGGAATAGACGAAGGCAAGCTGTTCTTCCATGATCTGATTAAGTCCGCTTATCAGCTTAAGCACCCTGACTTCCTTTGGCATTTTCGCCATCGCTCGCTTGATCGATTCAAAACTGGTGGGAAAGTCGGAATGATTTACGCCAACGAAGCACTGCCAGATACCTTTGCGAAAACCGCCCAGCGTCAGTTGCAGCTTCTCGTTCTCGGCTCCCATCTTCTTCTCGAGCATTTTCTGAATCTGGCTGAAAGCCGACGCGTAAACCCGCAGCAGCAGCCAGAACAGAGAATCCTCTTCGCGGGGATCAAGCACCTCGGCCTCTTTGATCGTGGTCGTCTCCACCAGACCGGCGGAAATCAGCTTGTAGACGGCGCGCGAGGTGACGAATTCACCCAGCGGGGATACTTCCAGAATCTCCGGCAGCGTCCGTTTGCTGTCGATTAGCGTAATGATTCTGAATTCCTCCAGCGACAGCGTAATCTCGTCGTTCTTGGTCTGAATCTTCGGCGACACGCACAGTATTTGACTATCGCGCGGCAATACCTTCTGAATTTCCACCCACTCATCGATTCGCCGCGTCCCTTCCATGATCACGTTCATGGTGTTTAGCTCGAACAGACCTTCGCGGCCGGCGGGGAGCTGCCCTTCGCGGAAGACGAATTCCCCCTCTTTCCAACTGAAGAGGTTGTAGATGATCTCTTCTATCTGTTGCTTGAGGTACACGGTCAACTCTTCGCGGCTGACCAGCTTCATCTCCACCAGCACCTGACCGATCCGTTTGCCGGAAGTCTTGTGCATATAGATGGCCCGTTGGAGGTCGGTTTTGGTTATCCGCCCGGCCTTAAGCAGTAGCTGGCCGAGGTAGTCTTCCTCGGCATCATGCGAGTTCGCCGTGATGATGTTGCCGTCCCGGAAAACGATCTCCTTGCGGATATTTCCGCGCACAATGGTGACCGTTCCGGTCTTTTTGCCGGCTGAAAAAAGCTGCAACAGATCGGAGAATGCCACCGTCTGTAGATTTCCGGTAAAACTCATGTTTCGAGCTTTTTAAGTGCTTGTTTACTGTTCAATAATTCACGCCGGATACTCCTCCAGCGCGGTTTACTTCATATTCTATATCGGGCGGTTTTCGGTAATTCTTTAAGACGATTTGATTTCGCGGTGCAGAAGGCCTATGTCCGATAATCCGTTTGCGCGATCAGTTATTGGCTGGCGCCAATACTCGAAAACCGTCAGCGGCAAGTTGGAGGGTGATGCCCCCAGATTCAAGCACCGAAAGGATGGGCAAATTGGGAAACTCTTCGCGGAGTCGCCGGAGCGGTTCTTTCGAAGTGTAGAGGGTAGGATACGTCGTAAGTATCACCGTTTCAACATGGAACGACTTCAGGAAAACGGCGAAGCCGTCTTGCTTAAGGTAGCGCCAGTCGGCAGCGACCACGTTGATCGTTGGAGGAAGATTGTTCAAGTTCTGCACAGGTGTGGAGCCTGCCAACAATAGGAAATTCGAGGCTCGATAGGAAAAGATTGTGCTGGAGTCGATAGGTTCGATACGACCAGTCAGCGACTCTAAGTAGGCGCTGTCGTCGACCGCAGAGGGAGTGCTCTGCTCTACTCCAGCCATAGCCGACAACAGAGAGCGCATGTTGCCGGATTGCGTAGTCGTCGAAAAAACGCTGTCCAAATGGCTAACTCCCTTCGCCAACAGGAATGGCAGAACCGTGACCTCGCCGAGATTCACTGATTGATTGGCGCCGCCACCGTTGATTAGCACTGTTCGTCCGCCCGTCTGTTCGATGAAGACAGTTGTCAGGTCGCGCGTGTCGAAGAAGGTGATCTCGGTCTCGCCGCCACCATCGGCAAGCACATTTTTCCAAATCAGGGTACTCGTGGATATCAGTAGAAGTATGGCGAACAGAGGGGCAATCCGTTTTCGGGAGACGAACGAGAAGGCTAATTGCAAAGCCAAATAGTAGGCGATGATCGCCAGCAGGTGTGGTGCTCCCAGTCGTAACTGCGGAATCGGCAAGGCGTGGAAATAGTCGATTGAAGCGAGCGTCAGTTTGAGCGTGAGGGTCAGGGCTTCGGCAAGCAGGGTTGAAACCACCGGAACGGCTGAGAGGAAAACCAACACGATGCCGAGTGTCGTTGCCACCCCCACCAGTGGCACGACTAGCAGATTTGCCAAGAAACTAACCAACGGCACTGTGTGGAAATTATAGATCAGTATTGGTGTCACGCCAAGCTGTGCAATTATACTTCCATAGAAGATCATCAGGAAGTAGCGCGCTGTCTTTCGAAGGAACCCCTTCGGTTTGGGCATCCATTTCTCGCAAGTTGGCATGAACAGTATCAGCGCGAACGCTGCGCCAAACGAGAGCTGAAAACCAAGGTCAAACAGGTACAGGGGCCGGAACGCGAGAATTATGAGTCCGGCAACGGAAATGTTGTTCAGCCAATTGGTGTCTCAATAAAGCGCCATACCGATTAGCGCGACGATTGCCATCACCGCTGCGCGCACGACGGAGGGCTGGTTGTAGGCCAAGAAAGAGAAGATCACGACGCCCGCAATCAACAGGTAAATCCGATATTGTTTCGGCAGTCGAAACAATCGGATAAAGAGCAGCAGAGTCGTCATAACGTACGCAACATTGGCACCCGACGCCGCCAAGACATGCAGCGTGCCGGTGTCTTTGAAGCGCTGATAGACTTCATTCGATATGTTGCGGACATCGCCGATCAGAAAACCCTTCATAACCGCCGCCTGCTCCGATGGCAGAGAGCGCTTGAATACCGATGAGATGTAGTCGCGCACGGGCGTTACGATGGTACGCACAAATGGTTCTGAGGCGCCAGACTGGAGTCGTGTGATTCGGTCGGCGCCGGGCAAGGTCACGGTGGCGCTAATCTGTCTGATTTGCAAATAGCGGCGATAGTCGAATGCACCCGGATTGCGACCGGAAGAGGGCAGATTGACGTAACCCGTAAATTTGATTCGATCGTGATAACCAAATGCCGACGTCGGCGTCTGGATTTGCAGCCGCACATTTCCACAGGCGGCAATTACCCGATCACGATACTGTAGCGAGTCAACCTGCACGGTCAAATAAGTCTTGGTCGGACGAATATCCGGTTCCGAGACAACGATACCTGTGACGGTCATGATCTGGTCAGCAGAGGCAAAACGCGAAACGTGATTGGAGGGAAACTCGGCGCTTTGCAACTCCGTTAAAAGCGCGCCGGCCGAAAGGACCGCGAAGCAAATCGCCGCCCGACCCGTCGTCGCTTTCTCCATGATGAAGCAAATAATCGCCAGGGCTGATGCCAGCACGGCCACGCCAAGATAGACCATGGCAGGCAGAGCGGTATTGGTTGCGAGAACAATCCCCCCGACGAAAAAGATCAGCGCATAGAGCGCCGGCGTTCGCATTTGCCCCTCCTTAGTATTAGCGCCTAAACCGTCTCGTAAGCGCGTCCGCAACTCGTGTCCATTCCTCTATCCGCAACCACCGGCACAGCACCAGATATGCCGCGGCAGCTA
>CAIYYT010000052.1 GCA_903930455.1 uncultured bacterium
GAAGTAATCCCCTCTCTATCATGACCCTTCGGGCGATTCGCTGGAGAATGGTGCGGTGCTGGTTACTTGTCGAATTCATGGACTCTACCTATGTGTCAGGATCATCTCATTCATTTCGTCCTCGGTGCGCTTGGCGCAAGAGGCACATCAATAGACAGCTTCAGGCAACTGCTCAGAAATCCAAGCTAGCTGGCTCGTAGTATTCCTTTGGATGCTGACAGCAGGGGCATGTGATCGGTGGTTCCTTGCCTTCATGGACATACCCGCAGACACTGCATTTCCACTTGATCGGTCGTTCACGTTTGTAAACCATCCCCGACTCGACCAGCTCTAATAGCTTCTGGAATCTCTCCTTGTGGTGCTGTTCCACTTCCCCAATTTCCCGAAATAGACGCGCGGCGGCTTCATTCCCTTCGGCTTTGGCTTCCTTGGCGAACGTCGGGTACATCTCCGTTGTTTCCTGGTTTTCGCCACCGATCGCTTCCTTCAGGTTGGTCACCGTGTCACCAATACCGTTCAGAAGCGTCAACTCGTCTTTGGCGTGACGCTTTTCGTTCTCCGCGGTCTCTTCCAGGATTTTTGCAATGTAATGGTACCCCTCTTTTCTGGCGACCACGGCAAAATAGGTGTACTTGTTGCGCGCCTGCGATTCTCCCGCAAACGCCGCTTTCAGGTTTTCCAACGTCTTACTCATTGTTTACTCCTCGCAACGATGTTTGGATCTTAGCAGATCGCCATCAAACATATACCAGAAGGAGAAGTATGACTAATAAATAAGCCGCTTTTTTTTCAACTGGCTCACAACCCGATCAACGACAGAGCTCCTGAATTGATCGGCGGAAGTCGGATCTACCGACTGGCTCGTTACTGACCACACCAACTTGCCATCCCCCTGGGGCACTAAGAGATCAGTTCGAACGCTGATGGTGGTTTCAGTCTCGGTATAACCTGGATGATAGACATCTTCGAAACTGGTCACGTAGGCATTCCACCTGTAACTATATTTGGTTACCGCTTCGTTCGCTATATAACCCGGCACATCGTTCGTGAGCGTGTCACGCTGGGCCCTGGCAACGACCAGGACACCATCAAAACCTTCTTCTTTCGTCTTGAGACGCACGGCCAGAGTGTCAGGAACGTCATCGGGGAAGAGTTGGTATGAGGCAACAGCAACGGTACCGGCGTGTTCCCTGCCGCCGAACGCTGACACGACTGCATCTTCCCACATGCGACGTCTGAGCTGATCCTTACGCATCGCGATTACCAGGATCTTCTTCATGGGGGCGGCATTGTACGAGGAATCCATCCAAAGATTCGCTTGCTGAGTCGACCCACAGCCACCTATAATGACAAGACCGCCAGTCACAGTAATCAACAGTGTGATCAAACAAGCAATTCGGTATGTGCTCTGACTGACCATTAGAGCTCTCCTTTCAGATTATTGTACTATCTATTACTACTGACATATTATCACGCACTTTGCACTTCCCTAGAAAATCGTATGCACGGCAATGATCCGCCTTCTCCTATACCTTAGCCGAAGCTCTCTATAGGTATCATGCTCGTGATTGCTCAATCACACCCGATCTGCACATCAGCAGACACTTCCGCCAGAGAGCTCCCCATTCTGAAACAAGTACGGCACTTTGCCCGAGTAAGTCCATAACTCGAAGGAATGGAAAAGGAGCTAGCCCATTTGATTGAGGTATTCGACGTTAGCCAAGATCGGACACGAAAGGATGCTGAGCTAAAAGGCGGTTTGGGCAGGTTGAAAAACCTAGCGACCGGAACCCACTGGGAAAGCTCGGACGTTCAGCAAGAACGGAAGCGTCGTTTTTCCAGATAGTCGCTTGTGACCGCGTATGACATACGCCTTCTTCTAACACC
>CAIYYT010000053.1 GCA_903930455.1 uncultured bacterium
AGCCGCCGCGACCACATCCTCATATTCAGGGCTGAATTTACTGATATTGCCGCCGGAGAAGTACTTGATTCGGATCGTGCCGAACTCCGTTTCCACCGGCCTGATTTCATAACTAAGCTTTCGCCTCGATTCACTGCGCAATCGTACCCCCGCTGTCGAGGATTCACGCAGGATGACCGCTGACAGAGTCTCCATCTTGTTAGGGTAACAGATTACCGACAGCAAATGCCCCAGGCGATTTTTCTTCATCAGAATAGACGTCACAAAGACATCGAGCGCGCCTGACTCCAGTAGCCGATGCTGCAAATGCCCGATCTGTTCCGGCGTGGCGTCGTCGATGTTGGTTTCGATGATCACCACTTGATCGCTCTGCAACTGCTTATCCGTTTTGCCAACAATCAGCCGCAGCAAATTAGGACGATCATCTAAATCTATCGTACCTGCGCCATAACCTGCGCTCTCGACCACCATGTCAAATCCAGCCGCATACGAGGCCAATTCGACAATGATCGCCGCACCAGTTGGCGTCGTCATCTCTTTGCCGTTTTCGATACGTGTCACGGGAAAACCCTTGACGATTTCCAGCGTCGCCGGCGCCGGCAACGGGATCGTGCCGTGCGCTGACTTCGTCACGCCGCTCCCGAGCAGAATAGCCGAGGAGTACAGCTTCTCGATGCCCAGTCTTCTGAATCCGACCACGGCGCAGACTATGTCACAGATAGCGTCAACAGCTCCGACTTCATGAAAATGAATCTTCTCCATTGGTATATCATGCATCCGCGCTTCCGCCTGCCCGATCCGTTGGAAGATCGCCTTGACCGAATGTTTGGCATCATCATCAATCCGCGAACTGTCGATGATCTTTTCGATGGCCGACAGGTGCCGGTGTGGTGGGTCGGTTTCCGACGATTCAAAACGCACGGTGACTCCTGCCAAGCCCTGTTTCTTCGTCGTATCGGTTACCAGTCTTACCGCCGGCAATTCCAAAAGGTCAAGCTGCTCCTGCAGGTATTCTGTCTCACAACCGGCGCCAATGATGCTCCCGACGATCATATCCCCCGAAGCGCCCGAGAAGCAATCGAGATACCCAATTTTCATGCCGTCACGCTTTCTTCTCCAACAACCGCACCATGCGCATCGCCGCCATAGCCGCTCCGAAACCATTGTCGATATTTACAACCGTCACCCCCGACGAACAGGAATTAAGCATTGATAAGAGCGGCGCGATACCGGCAAACGATGTCCCATATCCGACCGAGGTCGGCACCGCAATTACCGGCACTTCAACCAAGCCACCGACCACCGAAGGCAATGCGCCTTCCATACCGGCTACGACAATAATCACTTTCGCCAAACTCAGTCTGTCCGACTGAGCCAACAGCCGGTGAATACCGGCCACACCTACATCATACAGCCGTGCCGCCGCGTATCCCAGTGTTTCGCAGGTTACGGCCGCTTCTTCAGCGACCGGAATGTCGGAAGTCCCGGCGGTAACGATCAATATGCCCGCCTGTCGCCCGGGAGCTCTCTTAGTGAGAAAAGCTGCTCTCGCTTGCGCGTTATACTGCAACTTCGGAAGCTTCGTCTTCAGGTACTTGAATTTGGCTTCATTGAGGCGCGTGATCAATAGCGGTTCACCGCTGGCAACAATGCGCTTGGCGATAACAGCAATTTGCGCCGGCTGTTTGCTTTCGGCGAAGATGACCTCGGGGAAACCACAGCGTGCGCGTCGGCTGTGGTCAATGCGAGCGAACCCGACATCTTCGACACCACTCTGCTTCAGCAGATGGATGGCGTTTTTAATATCGACAGTGCCATCCGCAACTCCCGCCAGTATGCTCTCGAATTCCAACCTCTTTTTCATGCCGCGTTCTCTCTTGTAGCTTCCACGGCCGCGGCCAGGTAGCATTCAACCTCCGCGTAGGTATTGACCTGAAAGAGCTGTGGGTCGACTCTCTTACGTCCCGTGATACCGCGATAGTACCAGCCAAGAAGCTTGCGCGATCTCTTGATCCCCGCCGACTCGCCAAACCGCTCGACAATTCCGCGCACATGCTCAAGGCAGGTCAATATCCTCTCCTCGTTACACACTCGTGGCTCCGGCGTTCCGGTATCCAACAGGGTTCTGATTTCACGAAAGAGAAATGGATTTCCCAGCGTCGCCGTTGCCACCATCACACCATCGCAACCGGTCTCGTTATGCATGCGGAGCGCATCTTCCGCCGTCTTGATTCCACCGTTACCAATTACCGGTATGGAGACTGTTTCTTTCAATTGCCTGATATGCTCCCAATGTACTTCCGGCGAGAAAAATTCCGTCTGTGCTCGCGCGTGAAGACATATATATGCGGCGCCACTCCCTTCAGCGATCCTACCAACTTCAAGATACGTGGGGTGCTTGGAATCCCATCCCGTACGCATCTTGATCGAGAACGGAATCGATATCTTCTTGACCGTGGCCGTGACAATACGCTCCAAAAGCGGCAAGTCCTTCAACAATGCCGCGCCGCCGTTCTTGCCTACTACCTTATGAACCGGGCAGCCGCAGTTGAAATCGATGGAATCGAAACCCAGTCCCTCTACCATCTCCGCTGCCTCCGCGACCGCCTCAGGCCGATTTCCAAAAAGCTGGCAGCCAATATTGGTCTCGCCTTCAAAACGGTAGAGCAGTTCACAGGTGCGAAGGTTGTTTCGTATAAGACCTTCGGCGGCAATCATTTCCGCGAATACGTAGTCTGCTCCGTAGCGTTTGGCGATCTTGCGGTATGGCCAATCTGACACTCCCGCTAACGGGGCGGCAAAGACCCACGGTCTGCTTCTCAAGTTTACCGGCATCATGTCGAAAATATAAATGAATACGATGTGCGCAGCAAGTTGTTTAGGATTAACAAGAAAGCCTCAGTAACCTGTTGCGCAACAAGTAACGTATCTGTTTTGGCACTAAGAGGGGAGAAAGGAGCGCCGCCGATGCCCGAAATCGTTGTCAAGTTCTCAGAGAAGATCATCGAACGGGTTGTGACCGAGAAGGAACACATTTCCATTGGCCGTACAACCGAAAACGACATTGTGCTCGACAACCGGGGCGTCTCGCGCAAACACGCGCAAATTGAGTTCTCCGACCAAGGAGCCGTTCTGATTGACAATGACAGTTTGAATGGCACCTTCGTCAATCAACGCAAAGTTACTGAACAGCCGCTCCACGATAATGACGTCATCACCATAGGTAAGTATGATCTCGTCTATTACGCGGATGCTCAACCAAATCGGAAGATGTCGGACATGGACGGCACCATGGTGCTTTCCACCAGAAAACACAAGGATCTGGTCGAACAAGACCGCCAAGACAAGGAAATGGCGGGCGAAGTCGGCGGGACGATCTTGCTGGCGCTCAACGACAGGAACAAGTCGAAGTACTCTCTCGATCAGGAAACGACGACGTTCGGCAAGGCCAACTACGTCACTGTTCCGGTACGCGGGTTCTTCGTGTCGAAATTACAAGCTAAGATCATCAAAGAAGGCGAGGCCTTCACCGTGTTTAACCTTGGTCGTAAGGACAAGACCAAAGTAAACGGCGAGCCGATCAACGGCGTCACACTCAAAAATGGGGACATTATCGAAGTTGGGAAATCGATCTTTCGCTTTATTGAAGGATAGACATGATTTATGCCCTGATATCGGATGTTCACGGCAATCTAGAGGCCCTGACAGCCGTCATGGATGATATCAAAAAACACGGTGCGATTGATGGAGTTTTCTTCCTTGGCGATGCCGTCGGTTATGGCGCCAATCCCAATGAAGTCCTACAGATCATCAATACGACCTGCGACGTAAAGCTTATGGGAAATCACGACTACAGCGCTCTGGGACTTCTTGATCCCACCGACTTCAACGTCTATGCTCAAAGTGGTATCAACTTCTCCGTATCCGTGCTTACGCCCCAGTCTCAGGGAATCCTCTCGTCCTTCAGGCTAACTGATAGAGTCGGCGAATTGCTGCTAGTGCACGCCACACCCGATGCTCCCGAATCTTGGAGCTACTGTCTGTCGACGGCGGAGGCCAATCGGCAATTCGATGCTTTCGAAGAGCCGATCTGCTTTATCGCTCATTCGCATCAACCGCTGACCTTCAGACAAGATCCCATGGGCGAATGCGACATACTGAAGAATCAGAAACTGGATCTCGGTGACGATTGCCGTTACATCATCAACATCGGTTCAGTAGGTCAGCCCCGTGACGGTGATCCGCGCGCTTGCTATGCCATTTATGACACCATTTTGCAGCGTCTGGAGTATCGTCGCCTGTCTTACGATATCGAAGCGGCCCAGGGCAAGATGCGCGCTGTAGATTTGCCCGCGTTCCTTGTCGAACGACTGGCAGCGGGGAGATAGACTGGGATGTCTGCAAGACAATCTTTCGTCGACAAGTTGCTCAGCAGATTTAAGAGCGGAATCCTCTATTGGCTTCTGACGCTGCTGGTACTGGTAATCTATGTGCAGAATCTATCCCCCCTGGAGAAACTCGAGCTTAAGATCGAGGACAAGATCCGCGCGACCAAAACACTCCAACCGGACAAGAGCGCCATCGCCATCGTCGCCATTGACTCACGTTCCATCGATCAGGTTGGCAAATGGCCTTGGGATCATGGTCGCCTCAGTGACCTTTTGATCACGATCTGCGATTATAAACCGAAAGCCGTAATGCTGGACATCGCCTTGACCGAGCGCGTACAGGAATACATCAAAGGTCACTCGAGCCAACTGGCGCAGTCGATCTCGGAATGCGGCAACGTGATCGAGCCGTTCGATGTCGTCGTGGGCGCACAGGGCAACCTGTCGCGTGAGGCGCCAGAGTACATGGTTCCCTCTTCCACTCTGCCGGCGCCTGACATGTCTCTGGATGATCTGCCAAAGGCTATCGCCGCGTTTGTGCCGCCGGGCATCTTTGCCTCCAAAGCTCGCGCAGTCGGCTTTCGCTTCTATAAGCCCGATAGCGACGACAAAATGCGTTTCGCCAATCTGATGATCAACTACGATGACAAGATTTATTTCTCCACGCCGCTACAATTGGCAAACGCCTATCTTGGCAACAGTCCTGCCGACCTGCGACTGTCGTCCGATGGCCGCCCGATTCTCGGTGGTAGACTGCTGCCCGTAGACAAAAACGGTCGTATGATGGTCAATTTGCCGGCGGATTCGCTGGCCTATCCCATGCTCTCGGCTATCGACATCCTGACTGGCGATGCTGATCGCAGTTCGGTATCTGGAAAGGCCGTCGTTTTGGCGGTGACAATTCCTGAAGTTCTCGAGACTTTTGAAACCGGGACCGTCGGAACGATTCCTGCCTACAATTTCTATGCGGCGACCGTACAGAACCTGATTTCCTCCACCGCGCCATCGCGTCTGCATTTCCCGATTCCGGTGGATCTATTATTGATTTTGGCAATCGGTGTCTTTGGCGGATTGGTGCTGCCACGGATGGCCTTGATGTATCGCCTGATTGCCCTATTCATTCTGGGCTTCATCATTGTTAATATCAACTTCGTGCTGTTCAGCGCTTTCAATGTTGTCACTAACATACTCTATCCGACAATGACCGTGCTCTTCTTCTTAGGCATATCGTTTGCAGTCAAGCCGGTTGAAACACTGCCCGCGCCTAAACGTTTGAGCAAAGGCATTGATCTTCGCAAGCTACTGGGTGATGAACCGATTGCCGTACAACGCCAAGGAGATCGCGAGATTGATTTCGACGAAATTCCTACTCGCATCCTGCGAGATGAGACACCGTCGCCTGAAGTTTTCGAGGAAACCATTCGCCTTGATTTTGAAGCGATGCGTCGTGGTGGAGACCTGATTCCTGCATCGGAATACGTCAGACACGACAAGAGCAGCGGTCGGCTCAAGGCGACACCACCCGCGCCTGTTACTTCCGATCTGTCTCTGCAGGAACCGGCGACGCGAGCTTTCATTCCCGATCTGCTCGAGGTTGATATGTCCAAGATTCCCCCGCTTGAGGATAAGGCCGACGCCGCTCGGCCGGCTTCCACCAAAGAGCCGACTCCCGAGGAAGAGTTGATTCTGACCTCGGAAGAAAAGCAAGCCTTCGCCGTCAAATTCTCCACCGAGGGGCAACCGGTATCATTCGGTCGCTATCAAGTGATTGAACCGCTCGGCATGGGCGCAATGGGTACAGTCTATAAGGGTAAGGACCCCTCAATTGACCGCCTGGTTGCGCTAAAGACCATCCGCCTTGATGCCATCGCCGACCCGTCAGAGATCAACGAGCTTAAGGAGCGCCTACTGCGCGAGGCCAAGGCTGCCGGTAATTTGTCGCATCCCAATATCGTGACGATCTACGACTTCGGTTTGCAGGGCAATCTGCAGTACATCGCGATGGAATACATCGAGGGCTACACGCTGGAATCGGTACTAAAACGCAATCTGCATCTGAATTACCGAATTATTGCGTCAACCATTATTCAGGTCTGCTCGGCTTTGGAGTACGCGCACAAGATGGGCATCATCCATCGCGACATCAAACCGGCAAACATTATGGTAATGGAAGATTTCCGCGTCAAAGTAATGGACTTCGGTATCGCGCATTTCAAGTCGTCAGCGATGACCCAGACCGGCATCGCCATGGGTACGCCGAATTACATCTCTCCGGAACAACTCAAAGGAAAAGAAGTCACTCCGAGTTCAGACATCTTCTCGCTCGGCGTTGTGCTATACGAATTGCTCACGCATACCAAGCCGTTCGTAGGTGAGAATATCTCTGCTTTAGTGTATAAGATCACCAATGAGAATCCGCCACCGCCATCAGCGCTCGATCCCAAAGTTCCTCCGCTCTTTGATCTGGTACTAAAGAAGTCCTTGGCGAAAGACCCCGCTGAACGTTATCGCAGCGCCAAGGAAATGGCTGGTGCGCTCGAAGACTTCACTGTCGCGCTTGGCAAGAAACCGGCGATGGTGTAATCGTTCGTTTCTGTGATGAAAATTGAAGGACAGCCCTCGCGGTTGCCCTTTGCTTTTGCATCAACCGCGCTACCGTTGCCAGAACACTTCTGTGCCGAGAAGAGATATTAGTCGGAGTCATTCCCCCAGCGAGAGAGGAAAGGGCTGCGTTTTCAGCATCAACCGGGTTTACACTGCCGGCTTTCGCATCACCACAGCATGACTATGCCAGATGACCGGCTCGGCCACAACCTCCAGACCTTGCTGAAGCGCCACTTCCCTTGTCTGACGGAACCCTTCTGCAGACACGTGTCCCGTTGGTTCGGCCATGAGAAATAGGCCGCCGCCTTTGAGCGACTGCGCTATCGAAAGAATCGCAGTAGCGCTATCGGGCATTTCATGAAGTACGGCAAAGGCCAGAGCGACGTCCACGCTACCTGCCAGATCATCAATCCTCAGCGACGTGCTCGAACAAATGCGCGTCTCGATTCGACCGGCCAGACCGGACCTTTGCGCCCGGCGCTCAAGTGAACGAATCATCTTCTCCTGAAGATCAACCGCGATTACCCGACCCTGATCTCCGACCAGCTTCGCTGATGGCAATGTAAAGAAGCCCATAGCGCTCCCAACATCCATCACCCTCATCCCTCCCTTGACGTACGGCTTCAGAATCTTTTCGGGGTTTTGCAATAATCGCCGCAGTGGATTCGCCAGAAAGTACCCCATCCACCAAGGACACACGCGTTGACCGGACATATTGATCCTCCTCTTGACGAAACTACGAATTTCTGGGGAGCTATCGTACTACGGCTTGTCATTCTTGAAGAGATCTTCCGCCAGTGACAGAGCCACGCCCGAGAGCATGACCTCGACACCGAACTTGGAGAAGTCGGATGAGATCAGCTCGCTATTGACCTCGGCATAAAGCGAACTGGCAGCTTCACGTTCCACAACCAGTCCGGAGAGACGTCCGGAGCACTCGGCGACAAAGGTCACTTCGCCGAGTTCTTCGCTCACGACATAGCCGGAGCAGTTGTGCAGCTGCAAATGCGCTCCGCCGGTATAGACGACAATCAAGGCGCCGCGTTTGTTGCCGAGAGCTGTGTCGGGGTAGATTTCCAGAACCAAGCTGCGCTTTTCTTCAACCTGGACGACTTTGATGCGGTGATGATCGGACTCCCAAACCGCTTCCTGCGACCCGAGAATCGCTGTGATCTTGTCGATATCTTCTTTGGTGAACATCTATTCCTTTTTATCGCTACTGTTATCGCTTTTCGTCGTATTATCCTCACCCGACGCCGGTTTCGTCACCTCATCAGAGGTGTCCTTCATCGCCTTCTTGAAATCGCGAATTCCACGACCAAGACCCTGCGCGATGTCCGGAATTCTCTTGGCGCCGAACAGGAGCAATACAATCAGGAATATGACAAGTAGTTCCTGCACTCCGAGTCCACCAAACATCTTCTCCTCCAGAAGTTAGATATACCACCAACGAAAGTAGATCACTACCATCACCAGGAATAATACGCTGACAAAATTGATTTTGAACATAAATCCGAGCGTGAAGCTGATCGCGAAAAAGTCAACCGTGAAGGGTTTGATTCCAATCTGCAGGCTCTCCTGAAAGAGAGTCCTGGTGGCGCCGTCCGGAAGAAATTTGCCGATGATGTCCCCTACCAATCCGCCCGCCACGGCTGCCAGAATCAGGGAAACTATGAGAAAGACAATTTCGTTGCGCTTCAAGCTGTCACTCCTGACGTGGCATTAGCGACAATGGACTGGAAGATCGCCAGACCATCGGCGGACCCCAGGAGCGCCTCGCTGGCCCGTTCCGGGTGCGGCATCATTCCAAAAACGTTGCGTGCTTTGTTGCAGATACCGGCGATGTTATTGGCACTGCCATTCGGATTTGCCTTGTCGGTAACTTCTCCGGTCGCCGTGCAATAGCGGAACACGACCTGACGATTACGTTCCAATTCATCCACATCCGCTTGATACCAGTAGTAGTTGCCGTCGGTGTGCGCAATCGGGATTTTCAGCACATCGCCTACACTGAGCCGGTTTGAGAACGGCGTCTCGTTGTTATCACAACGCAGATAAACATGTTTGCATATGAACTGCAGCGATCGATTGCGTAGCATGGCGCCGGGCAGCAACCCGGATTCCAGCAATATCTGAAAACCGTTACAAATTCCAATTACCAGCCCACCATTGTTAGCATAGTCGATAACCGAGCCCATCACCGGTGAATAGCGGGCAATCGCGCCGGTACGCAGGTAATCACCATACGAAAAACCGCCGGGCAAGATGATACAGTCAAAACCAGAGACATCGCTGTCCTTGTGCCAGATGAACTCGACATTGTTCCTCAGTTGATCTTTGACCACCATGTAGCTATCATAGTCGCAGTTGCTCCCGGGAAATGTAACCACGCCGAATTTCATCCTACAATTCCTCAACCCCGAAAGTCTCGATTACCGGATTCGCCAACACTCTGCGGCAGATCTCCTCAGACTTGGCGCGAACATCATTGGTGACTTCAGGCTTGAAGGTCAGTTCGAACACTTTGCCGGAACGCACTTCCATGACATCATCAAAGCCAAGCTGTGCCAGCGCGTTGCGAATAGTGACCCCTTGCGGGTCCAGCACACCGTCCTTCAAACTGATATGGCAGACGACTTTCTTACTCTTCTGAGACATGAGACCTGTCCTTTCTGATCCTACGGCTGCTCCCCATCATGATCCGCCATCCCTCCTTCACCATGCCAAGGAGGATGTACAACGCTACGCCGGGGAAAATCATCATCCTCGGCTTGACCAACACCGCCACCAAGAATACAAAAACTCCCAGCGCCTTCAAACGATTTTCTGTAGTGTCAAACTTCTCCGGCAGCGTGTCATAAGCCACCGTGGAAACCATCAGTCCGGACAGAGCTATGACCATGGTCACAAAGAACTCAGGGTATTGAATCTCCTGGAAGTACTTCATGCAGAGAATGATATAAGACGCGATCGTAACCGCTGCGGTCGGTATTGGCAGACCAAGATACCGCGTTTTGCGGTGGGGGTCGGATATGACATTGTACCGAGCCAAACGAAACGCGCCGGTCATGACAAAAAACACGGCGACTACCCAGCCGATATAGGCGTCGAAGTCATTTAGAACCGCTATCAAGGTCAAGAACGCCGGCGCTACACCAAAACTGACTATATCTGCCAGCGAGTCAAGTTCCTGCCCGAACTTGCTGGTTGATCGCGCTAGACGTGCGACTCTGCCATCGAGCGCATCCATAAACGCGGCCAGTATGATCAACCACGCCGCTCGCGCCAGATTGCCGTTGTGTGCGGCCATTATTGACAGGAAACCACACAAAAGATTCCCCATCGTGAAGGCGCCTGGGAAAATGCCTCGGTAACTAGCTATTCTGCTTGAACGATCCAATGATACTCTCCCCCCCCTTAACGCGATCACCTATTTTGACGTTGATACTCACGTTTTGTTCCAGAAACAGGTCAATCCGCGAACCGAAACGTATCAGTCCAAACCGTTCGCCGCGCGTCACTGTCTCGCCGCCGTGAAGGTAGCAGACAATGCGGCGCGCGATGATTCCAGCCACCTGACAGAACTTCACCGTGCCCTGTGGCGCTTGTATAGTGATCTCAGTTTTTTCGTTTTCAGTCACTGCCGCTCGGTCAAACGCCTTGAGGAACTTCCCCGGTTTGTGCTCGGCGCTGATCACCTTGCCCGATACCGGTATTCGGTTGACGTGCACGTTGAACACCGACAGGAAGATTGAAACCAACGTCTTCTTGTCACCGTTATCGTCAGCTATCTGTTCGATGACAATCACGGTGCCGTCTCCCGGCGAGAGGATGAACTCATCACCGGACGGTGGTACCCGTTTGGGATCACGGAAGAAATAGGTCACAAAGAGCGCCAGCGCCAGAAGCAACACCGCTGCGATCACCATCGCTACGGCATGAAACAACACATATACTGCCACGGCAATTAGCAGCGCGAACCATGTTGGCAGAACAAATGGCATACCTTCCCGCGCGATCATCTCAGACATCTCTTATATATCTTGTCCACGTTCCGGAAATAGTATTTCGCGTCGAAGCATTCGGTGATTTCCGCCAGTGAAAGATACTTCGTGATCTCCCGATCGGCAATCACCAAGTCGATGAACCGACCTTGTCCGGCCCAACCCGCCATAGCGTTACACTGCACAAGACGATATGCCGTCTCACGCGAACCGCATTTCTCCGCGAGCTTCAGAAGCAATCTGCCACTGTATACCAGCCCACCCGTCAAATCGAGATTTCTCAGCGCATTTTTGGGATAAACCAACAGCGTATCCATGACGCGACTGAATTCCTTAAGCAAATAGACGATTAGAATCGTCGAATCCGGTAGGATTATTCTTTCGACCGACGAATGCGAGATATCGCGCTCATGCCAAAGCGGGATGTTCTCAATTCCCGCTACCAGATTTCCACGCAGGACTCGTGCCAACCCGCTGATCTTCTCGCACGTCACCGGATTGCGCTTGTGCGGCATGGCCGAGGAACCCTTTTGGCCCTTGGAGAAGCCCTCTTCCATCTCCAACACTTCGGTGCGTTGCAATGAGCGAATCTCTACCGCAAACTTCTCCAGCGATGCGCCCAGGAGCGCGATGGCGGACAGAAATTCGGCGTGACGATCGCGCTGCACGATCTGAGTCGAGATCGGCGCAGCTTCGATCTTGAGTTTGCGGCATACGGCCGCCTCGACTTTAGGATCAAGGTTCGCAAAATTGCCGACAGCGCCGGAGATTTTTCCGACACCAACCTGCTTCGTCGCGTGTATCAGCCGTTCTTTCTGCCGCAGCAATTCCTGATGCCACATGAGAAACTTGAGTCCCATCGTGGTTGGTTCGGCATGCACGCCATGTGTTCGTCCTATCACCGGCGTCATCTTGTATTTGACCGCCTTCTGACGCACCTTCTTGACCACGACATCCAGCTCCCTGAGAATAATCTCGCCCGCTTGCTTGAGAATCACACCTTGAGCGGTGTCCACCAGATCGGAAGAAGTCATTCCATAGTGCAAGTATTTAGCGGCTACGCCCGCGCTTTCCGAAACGGACGTCAGAAACGCGATCACGTCGTGTTTGACTTCCCTTTCGATCTTCTCAACGCGACTGATAGAATAGGTGGCCTTCGTCCTAAGTTGCTGGTAAGCCGACTTAGGTATCATCCCCATCTCAGCCTGCACCTGTGCCACGGTCAATTCAACTTGCAGCCAGGTGTCATATTTGTGCTGGTCGGTCCAGAGCCCGCCGATCTCCGGCGTCGTATAGCGCGAGATCATCTATTCTTCACTTTCTCCCAATCCGCGAGAAACTTTGCCAACCCGAGGTCGGTCAGCGGATGTTGTATCAACTTGTCAATGACATTAAACGGCATCGTGCAGACATCCGCGCCAATCAGCGCCGCCTGCACTACGTGCATCGGATGGCGCACCGACGCCACCAGAACTTCCGTCTCGAAGGCATAATTGTCGTAGATACCAACGATCTGCTCAATCAAATTCATACCATCTTCGGAGATGTCATCCAACCGCCCAATAAACGGTGACACAAACCGGGCTCCGGCTTTGGCCGCCAGTAGCGCCTGCGTTGGCGAGAACACCAACGTCAAGTTTACGCCGATTCCCTCCTCTGCAAAAGTCTTGGTTGCCTGCAGACCCGCCTTGATGCACGGCACTTTTACCACAATATTCTTGTGAATCGCCGCCAGAGTTCGCCCTTCGCGCAGCATTCCTTCGTAGTCAATAGCAGCTACTTCCGCCGAAATCGGTCCGTCGACGATCTCGCAGATTTGTTTGAGGATATCCTCAAACTTGCCGGTCTCTTTTGCCACCAACGAAGGATTGGTTGTAACACCATCCAGCACTCCGAGTGCGGCGGCCTGTTTGATCTCCCCCACATTCGCCGTATCAATGAAGAACTTCATTATCTCCTCCAGAACTACCTTAGCTTCACTTTCATCAGATACAGACCCTCAGCCGGGGCCGGGTATAACGCCCGTTTCTCAACCGGATTCTTCAGCATCAACTCGAAATCACCGCGTGTTAGTCGTCCCGCTGCCACTTCAAATTGCGCTCCCACCAGAAACCGCACCATGTGGTGCAGGAACCGGTCGCCTGTAATCTTGAAATATAACTTCTTGCCGCCCTTTCGCCAAGCGGCATCTTTGATCGTGCATCGGTTGTCACTTTTCAGCGACTTTTGCACGCAAAAACCGCTGAAATCATGCATCCCAACCAATAATTCCGCCAATTCCGGCAATCCGCTGAAATCCACGACGCCAGTGTACTGCCACCATCGGTCCTGAAAAAAGGGCGAAGCACCAAGAACAATCTGATATCGGTACGTCTTCTCGTAGCTACACCGACGGGCATTAAATTCGGGGGCAACCTCCTTGGATGCCAGTATCTGTATGTCACGCGGTAGCTTCGTCTGGATCGCCGGCTGGAACCTGTCGGCAGGAATCGCCGTCGCGGTTCTGAAGTTGGCTATGTAGTCCTCTGCATGCACTCCCGCATCTGTCCGACTGCAACCGACGAGTGAGACTTCCTCTCCGGTGATCGCTTTGATGGCCTGTTCGACAACGCCCTGCACAGAGGTGTCGTTCTTCTGGCGTTGCCAACCGGCATAGTTGGTGCCAACAAACGCCAGCCGCAACAGGACATTCCTCACAGGGCGATCCACAGAATCACTCCTCCCCAGACCACGGTGGTCGTTAGAAAAACATAGTCGTCGCCAGCCAGCGGACGGTAGCCGTAGAAAGTGCGTTCCGCAGCGACGCCCCAGCCACGCACGGTCAGCGCGTCCGCGAGGATATCGCTTTTGCGAATGGCTGCTACTGTAACAGGAATTAGAAGCGGAACCATTTTCCTGGCCCGCGTTATCAAACCGCCGTCGAATGTCGCTCCCCGAGCTTTCTGGGCGAATACGATCTGGTGATATTGCGCAAAAATCGCCGGCACAAATCGGATGGCCACCCAAAAAGACATTCCGATACCGTCTATTGCGCATCCCAGTCTCTTGAGGGGCGCCAACAGTCGCCAGACTCCCGTTGCAAAATCATCGGGCGAAATCATCTTTGTCAGGCAGATGGCCGCCATAAGAAACAGCGCTAATCTCCAGCTAAACAAAAGCCCCGCAATCAGCGCTTCTTGCTTGATCGGCAACCCCAGCACGCGGGCAATGACGATCTGCCCCGCACGATTGAACAGCAGATGCAGTGTTAGCGTGACCGCCGCCATCACCAGGAAGATCGCCAGGAATCTCTTGAAGTCAACCCAGGACAGCCGCAGCACAGCGCAACCGACAGCGATGGTCAGTGTCAGAAGCAGATAAGCAACGGGATTGAGCAGGGCGGCAATCAGCACCACCGCAATTAATCCGGCGATGATTCTCATCCGCGCGTCGATTCTGGCAACCCACTTCGCGCCGGTAGTGTTAGCAAAAATGAAAGGGTAATTATCGTTCAATCCCATGCGCTCCTTCCGGAGCGACAATAATAGCGGTCACCCGGCCGGATGTCAATTGCGCTGGAAAAATGAGAGTGATAACGGCAATAGGAAGGATTTCTCGGACCGGACAGAACTGATCTGTCCGATCCGAGAATATCAGCTTTTACTTGGTCAAGACCATCTTCTTGGTGATTGTTTCCGTCCCGACTGTCAAGCGATAGAGATAGACTCCACTTGGTTCGGCAGTTGCGTCAAATTCCGCGATGTAGCTTCCGGTTCTGGCGATGCCTGATGCCAGCGTCGCCACCTTCTGTCCGATGATGTTGTAGACGTCAAGAGCAAAACGTTGGCCGCTCGCCTTCGGACTGATCTCGTAACGAATCATCGTCGCCGGATTAAAGGGATTGGGGAAGTTTTGGCTCAACTCAAATGCCGACGGCAGTGGCAAATCGCTGAAATCGTCGTCAACGTCCGTCGCCTGGCTGGAAGAAAGAAAATCCAGCGCTCTCTGGATCACCGTCCAACGCTTGGCAAAACCCGTTTTCGTATTGACGATCGCTTCCAATCCAAATCCGCAGAACACTACCCGGTAACCGCCCGGACCGGCATATGCAGTCGCAGCCGCTCCCGTACAAGGCAACTCGTAGTTGAAGGGACGATTGGCTCCGGGAAGCACTTCCAAGATGTCTGCCGATTCCTGATTGGAAGCTCCGTCATAGGTGGAGACCCACAGGCTGTCACCCATGCCGATCGGATCCAATCGAGTACCGGAGATCCTTTGGGCTCCGCAATTGCCCACAAATCTTGCTCTGAGATAGTCCCGCAAGAACGTCGAGTCCGCAGATGTCGATAGTTGTTCAGCTATGTTCTGCCCGGTCAGGAGAAGGCACCCGCCCCGGTTGAGAAAATTGCGCAGAAGTGTGACTCTGGCAGCATTAAGAGCATCCGGACGATCGTCGCCGGTGAACCAAATGACGTAGTGATATGAGTTCATTTTGGTGGTATCGGGCAGAGTAGTGTGCGTAGCATCCCAATAGTCATAGGGAATATTGAGACTGTCAAGGGCGGACTTGTAGTAAGACTCCCGATTCATCGGGTTTCCCGTGATCGAGCCGCCGTCATCGTCGACCAACAGGATTTCTACACCACCAACGTACTTATAGAAGGTGGTCAGGAAGGTGTCAGGCGGAGATGTCGTTGTTATCGTCAGATCAAATTTCGCGTTCTTAGGTTGCATACCAAGAGCCAGAGCAAAATCGACGGGCAATGTAGAGTCACTGCACACCTGTCCGCTCGTCATGCTGGTGAACGTATTTTGGCTGGAATTGAAACTGATCCCGGGTGTCGACGACGTCACTTTTACCGTTACTCCGGTAACGTCCTTCCAATAATTCTTGATCGTATAGTACAGTCGCACTCTCTCGCCCGGCATCAGCACGCCGTCATTGTTGCCGTATACTGAATCATTAAATGCCTTGGAGGTTAACTGCATGTTTGTGCGGCTAAATGTCGCATCAAGATTGAACGTCACGGTCTTGGCCGTCGTGTTCTGGGTGATATCCCAGACGGCGGCCTGATTCGCCACCCCATAGTATGATGCGGTGCTGGGATTTGTCAGGTTTGTAAACTCGGTGTGCTGATTTGCCGGACCGGGAAAGACGTCGTAGGCATCGCCATCATTTGTTCCGGTTTCAAGATGATTCAACCCATCCGCCTGCTCTACTGACACGTGCCAATGGCCCTGACCAATATCATTCGAACCGGAGAGATTATCGTCACAATGGAGAATCAGCAAACCTGGACCGGGCAGATTTCTGTCGAAACTGATCTGCTGGCGGTTTTCCACGAGAAAGTATTCCTTAAACCATGCACCCGGCAGCATGATCTTGTAACGCAGAGTGTCGTTTACTGAGCTTCCCATGGTTACGTTGACGAGGTTGGGGTCACCATTGTAGATCGTTATGCATTTGCCGTAGCCCAGTTGGTTCTTGCACCAGGCGTCAAGATGCGCCGGCCAACGGCCATTGCCGTTCCATGACCCCGAAGCCATCAGCGACCAGTAACCCACGCCAGCAAGCCGCGAATCGTTGACGTCATAAAGATCCGGCAAACCGAGGATGTGGCCAAACTCATGGCAGTAGACGCCAACAAATGACTGATGTCCAAACTCTTCCTCCGGCCCAACCAGATACGATCTGACCACCGTGCCGCTATCACCGGTCACGTAACTGGTCGAAGATCGATGCGACCACAGACAGGTGGAGTCGCCACCTTCTTCAGCGCCTTTCCCTGCATGAATGATGAAAACTGCATCAACACCCCAACTGGAGTTCCGGTAGTTGGCGAAGTTAATAGTAGGGTCGGCCGCCGTGAGCGCATCAATGACAAGCGTCTGCGCGTTTGGAGTTTTGTTCTGCAAACCGTAACCGCTGTCCACGTAATCCGAATAAGGTCTGGGCATTCGATACCAGCCAAAAACGCCCCCCTCGACCACCAGCTTGCCGTAAGAGTTCTCCAGATAGAAATCGGTCATACTGCGAGGACTGGTGGGATTACTGCTGAACAGCAGGTCCCGGAATGACGCTGTGTCCACCCCGCTGACGCCCGCACTGGCGGGATTGTCGGAGAAATCCACTAAAATCACGACGACCTTCTTCGTCGAGACGCCATTGGCATCAAGAGTTGCACTCGCTTTGAAAAGCGCGTCCTGACTTGTGGCGGCCTCCAATTGCTTTTGCCACTGTCGGAACTGCTTGGCAAATGTTTCCCAGGCCCCTTCGCGTATCAGTTTCTCCCGCAACTGCGGGGAAATTGTCAAGGCTTGCACGTTACAGAAACTTAAGGTCAATAAAGCGAGCAGAAAGACTGTGATTAATCGTTTCATATTACCTCAAAACCTCGCCCCAACGGTGTTATATACCTGCTTGAAGTCATATCCATCTCTCTAAATATACGCCCTTCTGCCCGATTCATCCATTCCTATTTCAGCAGAACCATCTTACGCGCCTGTGAACTGCTACCGAAGCTCAGGCGATAGAAGTAGACGCCACTGGCGACGTCATGGCCGTTATTGTCCTTGGCATCCCAGGTCACCGTCCTATTGCCTGCCGGCAGCTCCCGCAGATCGAGGCTCTTGACCGTGCGGCCGAGAATGTCGAAAATCTCGAACCGACAATCCCCCCCCGAAGGCAAAGAGAAACTGATTGCCGTCTCGGCGTTAAACGGGTTGGGATAATTCTGGTTCAGTGAGAACGCCCTAGGCAAATTGGCGTCACCGCCGTCAGTGCCCGTAACCTGATTGTAGTGGGCTTCTCCTTGCTGTAATGCCAGGCGGATTTCATCGATACTGTTTCCCGAGGCAATGACCGCCGCCATTTCAATCTCACCGCCCCTGGCGATATCAAGCGGTCCGACGCCGGCCACCAGAGCGTTGTCGCCTATTGTTCCGGACAAGCTGGTCGTACCTGCCGACACCAGACTGTACTTCTGGGGATCGTCGAGGGTCCCACTTTTGTAAGCATTTCCGGAGATTTCCTGCCCGAAGGCCTGACCGTCTCGCGGCAGCAGTCGGATGCCAACATAGCGGTCGTACGAACTTGAGCGGAATACAAAATCGCTGCCGTCGCTGATAACTGTCTCACCATCCGCAAAATCGATATCAACGCCCAATGCCAAATGGCAGCGTGTAAACGCTGTTGTCAATCCCTGACGAAGTTTGAAATCCAGTAGTACATAGTTGGCCTCGACCGGCGACTGATAGACGGTGACCCGCTCCGTCACCGCGAAGGCGTTGTCTCTGGTGTTGAAATGCGCAGCCACGGAACAGCCGCCGGAGAAGCTCTCCCGGCTGAGCGAGTCGCTTGCATAATAATCAATGTCACCCGGCAGCGCATCATAGACGGTTCCGATAGAGTCGGCAATCATGAAGCTTAAATGCGACAGCAGATTATAGCCGGCGGCGGCGTCAAACAGGCGGCGGCTGACTCCGAAGTTGGTGGCCTCAAAACCCAGTCGTTCAGTTTGCATGATTGTCGTCGCCGCTTTCACCGGCTCGTCAACGACAAGACTGAGATTGATACTATTCAGATATCCTTGTTGCTTGCTGTAGAATTCAACCGTGAAATCCACGGCCGTACCCGGCAGAAGCTGGCGATCCACCTTGACCAAAAAGGGCGTGCCGAAATTGTTGACCGTCCCGCCAGTGGTCACCGAACCAAAGGTTACGGAGTCATTGAGGATATATACATTGCTATTGTTGCTTCTTAGTTCACCCCGCAGGTCATAGCAGGGTTCAAGGGAATCGATCACTGACAATTCCAACGCTGTCGTCCCGCCTGTGGCCAGTATGCCGTTTTCTTCCTGGGCCAGACGGACAGTGTTGAGACTGATCTGCGGTTTTAGCGGCTTGGGTAAGTAGTTCAGAGCGCGGGCGACATTGATAAAGCCCCAGCCATAGTCATTGTCTTTGCCCTGAGCGCCGAGATCGCCGGCAGAAGCAATCAGGGCAGTCTTGATTTGCTCAACAGTGGCCGCAGGGTTGTATTCACGCATCAACGCCACGCAGCCCGCCACGAAAGGAGCCGCCATTGACGTACCCGACATAAGCTTGTATGTGGCGCCACGAAAACTCGAACGAATGCTGACACCCGGCGCCACCACATCCGGCTTGATCTGGGTGGTATCGCAGGTAGCTGGACCGCGACTGGAGAACGACGCCACCGGCAAATCGGACTGATTTTGGTCAACGGCACCTATCGAAAACGAATTGGTCGGACTAGTGGCACGGTCGGCGGGATTGCGGATCGTACCTGCATTCGGTCCCTCGTTGCCGCACGCGAAAATTACCACCACTCCAAGTGCTTCGAGATTGTCAATCGCTTGATAAAAAGTTTGATCACACGGCGCAAACAACCCACGCGGGATACCCCACGAATTGCTCACGACATCGGGAAGGTCATTGACTGTTTCTGGATTGCCATCCGGATCGGCCGCCCACTGAAACGCCGCCAGAATGTCCGACACCGTCTTCGTCAGGTTCTGGCCACGATCCACCACGGATGCCGCGATCCAGTTCGCATTGAATGCCACTCCAATAGTGTCCGCTCCGTCTCTACCCACCATGATGCCCATCGTGTGCGTACCATGCCCGCCGTTGTCAATCGGATATGTTGTGCCATAGGGATCAAACCAGCTTTGACTCGCACTTCCACCATTGGCGCCCAGCCAGTTGGCGACTAGCGCCGGATGCGTTCCTTCAACGCCGGTGTCGAAATTGCATACCAATCGGCCGTGTCCAGTGTAGCCCTTGTTCCACAGTTCGCGTACGCCTGTGATCGTCATTGAGTTGTCGCTGCCGGTAAAGCCAGACTGCGACTGTTCAACCGACACTGGTTCGACTAATTCAAGCGGCAGATCTTTGATCAAGTAACGCAGGTCTGGATGATCAGCGATTCTTGTTAAGAGCTCTCTATCAACAGAAAACGAAACGGCATCGGTGATCCAGTAGCGCGTGATATCGGCGATCTTGCCAGATTCGGCAAGAGCGCTGATAAACTCGACAAATGAAGCTGTCCGCGGACCAGCTTCCCTTAGACTCCTCACTAGCCGAGCGTGGTTATCCTGCTTTCTCACGTCACCCATCGAAACCAATATCTTGCCCAGTGCCGGCCTGTCCTCGGGATTGAGGAACGCAACAACTTTCACCATCTGGTCGCTTGAAGAGTCCTGCAATAGTGATGGAGAAAGCCTGTCCAGTGAACCAAACGCCTTGCCATTCAACAAGAAAAGCCCCAAGCCTATAACGAGCGCGATGGTCCGGAGGAGTCTGTCATTGAGAAATATCATCATCTCCTGTTGAAGCAACTGCTGTGCCGCGTCCTGAGATTGCAGATTCCTGCACAGTAGCAGACAGCCTATTTTGGCCCACTGCGAATCCGGCATTTCAACTTCTTAAGCTGCAAACGCTTAGAGGGACAAGCGCATTCGGCGCACGCTATCTTGCGTTATCCTGGCCGCTTTCCGCCCAGCTTCTATGCACGGGACTGCAGCAAATGCTACGCACGGACATGCATGAGACCGCGATAGTTGCAAGAGCGCCTCAAACAGTGTATTTTGACAGAGATGAGGTTACGGAACGAGAAGACGCTTGTCCTGACTCTTTTTGGCGTTGGACTGATTTGTCGCCTGGCCTATTTTGTCGAATACAAGCAGTTGCTGGAATTCCTGCATCCCACCGTCGATGCGTTGTTCCATCATCTCACAGCTACAGCCATCGCTTCCGGTGCCTTGACATCCACCGAACCCTTCTTCCGCGCTCCGTTCTACAGTTACTTCCTAGGTCTGATCTACTTCTTTACGGGGGACAGCATCACCTTAGCCCGGCTCAGCCAACTGCTGATAGGCGCCTTCACTCCGGTGCTGACCTATCTGATCGCACGCAAGGCCTTTGATAGGACAATTGCCATTGTCGCGTCAGTTTTTGTGTTGTTCTGCAGCGATATTGTCTACTTCGAAGGGGAATTGCTGTTAGAGTCACTGGTAGTTACGCTGGTACTGCTGGTCTGGTATGCTTACCTCCAATATCGCGAATCACCGAAGTGGTACTGGTTGGCTCTCTCAGGTCTAGCCGCCGGATTGGCGATCATCACAAGACCCAACGCCGGTTTGTTGGCGCCGGTAATGATCTACCTTCTCTGGTTTGACAAGCCCAAGGCGCCGACATCAAGACCGATGTCTCAGATCGCGCTCTTTCTCGGAGTCATGTTTGTTCCTATTGCCCTAGTGTTGGCTCACAACCTGACTAGACCGCAGCCGGCATTTACGATCGCCACTCAGGGCGGCATCAACTTCTTCATCGGCAACAACAAGGATGCTGATGGTGTCAGCGCCATCATGCCGGGCAAGTTGGGCAACGATTGGCAGTATGATGACATTGCGTATCAGGCGGAGCAGGCATTGGGTCGCCAACTGCGACCCGCGGAGATCAGCGACTACTACTATCATCAGGCACTCCGCGATATTGGCGCGGATCCGTTACGATGGCTGGCTCTGGAAGCAAAGAAGCTTTATCTGATCTTCTCCGGCAGCGACATCTCCAATAACAGGAACTTGATCGCATTCCGGACACAGTTTGCATCCCTCAGAGTATTGCCGATAGGTATGTCGGTTCTCGCGCCGCTGGGGCTAGTCGGAATGGTGATCGGGTTTCGCCGGTCTCGACTGACCAAAGGCATGATTGCTTTCGTCTTCTTATATGCGCTCTCATTCGTATTCTATTTCGTCAACTCCCGTTTTCGCCTGCCAATACTCCCCTTCCTGGCAATTTTCTCGGCCATCGCTCTGGTGGAATTGTACCAGCGGATGCGAACGCGATCTTATGAGCGCGTTGCATTTGTAGCCGTACCGGCTGTCGTTCTGATTCTTTTCTTGAACAGCAATGTTTACCGACTCAACTTCGACAACCGACAGCAGGAGCTGTTCACAAAGGGGAACCTTTGTCTCAGTACCTCAAACTACGCTGGCGCCATTGACGACTACTTCCGGGCGCTGGCTTGCGGTCCGCCCCTGGAACAAATCAATCTCAACATCGGCGTCGCTTTTCTGCAAATGGGCGAACCCGATTCGGCCGGATTCTATTTTGCCCGTGAAGACTCCCTTTTTGACGGCAGCGCTGAAGCACTCAATAATCTTGCCTATCTGTCGCGTCGCAAGCACGAATATGCCGGGGCGGCAGACTACGCACGTCGCGCTCTCCGAAACAAACCCTACCTTGAGGAAGCGCGCCTGAATTTGGCCTATGCTTTCCGCGAAGCAGGCTTTCCCGATAGCGCCTATCAGCAACTGCGGGACTACGAGCAATCCGATCGCCTGACCGTCCGAGAGCAGTTTCTCTTGGGAGTGCTGGCATCCGATCTCCGCCGTTATGATGAGTCGGCAGAGATTCTCCGCAACGTGCTGAAGAAACTTGTTCAACGCTCGCAGCCGCTGTATGCCGAAGCTAGCGGGGCGCCTTCGCTACGGCTTGATCTCAATCCACAGGTACGGCCTGCCAAAGTGTTCTACAATCTCGGCTATGCCTTGGGGGCGTCAGGGCAACTCGATTCGGCCATAGAGTATTTGAATCAGGCGGTTGCCAGTGACCCCAACATGATCGAGGCGCTAATCAATCTTGGTTCCGCTTACTTCGCGAAGAGAGACGTTGCAGCCGCCAAAGACGCACTGCTGCGAGCAGCCAGAATCAATTCGCAGAACGACGCTCTTATGTACAATCTCGCGTTGGTCTCCCTGGCTACCAACGACTCCACCGAGGCCATCGGCTACCTGCAGCGCTGCCTGGCAATCAATCCTCAATTGGCTCCGGCCAAGATGCTGTTGGCTAAACTCGGACAAAGGCAATAAAAAAGGCCGGAGGCGGTTGCCTTCGGCCATATCCGAGAATTCAGAAACTTAGCGCGGTTTTAGGAACCATTCCATGCTTTTGCGGAAGATTTCAGTTGCCTCATCCTCATGAAGCATGTACATCGAGAAACCATAGACAGCCGTCTTAAATATTCCCGAGTCGTATCGCAAACCGATCACTCTCCCGTTCAAACCGGCCACATAATCCTTCATGGAGTCGGGAACGAAGTCACCGAAGTAAGACCGGAAAAGCCAAAGCGGTTCGCTGTACGCATAGCGCTGGAAATAGTTAGTGTTCGGCGCTGCTCGCCAATCAGCCGGAGGATTAGAAAAAGCGATGTATGTCGACGAGTACTTCATCGAATCAACATCGAAATTAGGCATTCCACTCGCCCCCAGTGCCAAGCCACCCAGGAATTCCTCATTGGTTGGCAGGAGACCGCACGTATCAACATAACACCCGTTAGGAGAACACGTATCAATAGTACACTGGCCGTGGAGGGTCCAGCGTTTCGTGTAACTATCTGCCCAACCGCCGTAGTATTCGCCGATTACATCAAAGTACGTCTTTGGTATCGGTTTCTGAGCCAACGAGACTAGCGTAGCGGCACTGGCAGTGTAATATGCTCCGAAAGGCGACAACGCCCACACCCAGACATTGCCCCCCATATCCAAGTATGGCGTCACATCCGTGTAGTTCGTATCGTTAAGGTGTGATTTGCCTCCGTCATCAATCATGAGGTAGACTTTGTACTTCGCCAACTCCAGCTTCGACGGACGATTGTGCACGTTACGTAGACCTGGTGATATCAACATCTTGCTGGAATCATAGCCAGCGGCCGAGATCACGCGCTTATAAAACGCGAACATTGAGTCCACCCTGTCGCCGCAGTGTACGTTACCGAGTTGATCACTATTCACGCAGAAAAATGGCACGTAGACGAGCAGGCTGTCTTCGAAATGCGCGTCAACCGTGAAAAAAGAAACGTATGCCGGCAGAGTATCAGAAACGAAAGCATCATCTCTCGCGGTGACCTTCAATACGAAATAGCCTGACCGAGTCGTGTCACTCGGCGGCTGACCCTTCCACAGGCCGTAGATTCTTGTGCTGACCTTCGTCACCCAGACGTTGGCAGTTGAGATCGAGTCGTGTGACGTCAGCACCAGCTTGTTCGGCTGGATCGTTGTGTTTGTATCAACTTTGGTATAATCGAAAGTGCCGTCCGGTCCATAGATCTCGTCTTTCTGATATGGACCGAAGACCTGATAGAAATACTCGAAGGTAGGATTCTGATTGTCGTCCGGATAGTCTATTTTGTCGGTTCCCTTCCACTCGAAGTAAATACCCTTATAGGTCGTCGACGTATCGCTCAAGTCATAGTAGCCTGTAGTATCAGGTACGGTTTTGATCACGGTTTCCGGCGGATGATTGGTCCGCGAATAGAGCCGATAATCAATGTTCGACCGGGCGGAGTCATTGTCTACCGCGCGTACGAAGAAGTACTGCAGGACGCTGATGCTTGGATCCTTGTCGGCAAACAAGCGGATGGTCTGCTCGTTCGGGTTGTCCGCCGTCGCCACATCAATTTGCTGCCAGCATGATTCCGGTTTGCAGTCCTTGCCGGTGGACGGCTTGCTAATACTCGCGCTGGCATAAGCCAAAATCGCCGAGGCGCTGCTGGTATCCACATGAGAGGCGACCAACAAAGCCGCCGGCACCACCGCATACTCATAAGTAATGATCTTGCCGTCCACGTCAGTTCCATACCAGTAGATCTGCGGGTTGGTCGTGAAGTGCGAGTTGTTGGGCGGAATGTTAACGATCTCAATCTTCGGCGAGTAGTTTTTTACCGGGGGACCCACGGATTTGGGCGAGCATGAACCGATCAACAAAACCACCGCCGTAATCGTCAACAAGATCAGCCAGATTGTGATGAATTTCCTAGAGAGCATCTATACCTCCTCAAACACAATTATATTCCGACTCAAAATTTGAATCCGAGCGTAAAGCGGTTAACTTGCTTCAAGTGTCCCAGATCCTGATAGGCATAATCCAAACGCAGCTCACGCTTGTTCCACGGCAAACGTACGCCCGCGCCTAAACTAAACGTCCCTTCGTCATAATTGAACTTGTCTCCCACCCGCAAAAAATACTTCCCATCATACCCATACTCGAAACCCGCATTATACTTCTCCAAATTGTC
>CAIYYT010000054.1 GCA_903930455.1 uncultured bacterium
GGTCGCCGTGCAGGTGAAAGTGGTCGCGGCCGCCGCAATCAAGTAGCTGTAGCGAGCGGTCGAGCCGACTTCGACGCCCAGCGGCGCAAATTCGGTGAGCCCATTAGCGTTAGTAGCCGCTACAGCATGAATCCAGTAGGTATCATTCGCCTGCTTGTAGGTCTGCTGCATCGTGTAGATCTGCTTCAGTATCTGCTTGGCTTCCGACTGTTTTGCCTTGGTTGTGGCTCTCATGAACCGCGGAATGGCCAATGCAGCCAAGATACCGATGATGACCACCACGATCATCAACTCGATCAGGGTGAAGCCCTTTTGGCTCTTGTGAAAATTGGACAACATGTTGTGCCTCCTCTAGGCTAAAGGTTAACGTTACTGTTTCTTTCCAACTTCAATTTCTGTCCTCTACCTATCCTCATGCGGTTTAGCTCGCCGCATCGTCCTTGCCCGCCGTCACACGAAGCTGTCCCAGTTCGTTGATCGTCCACTCGTCGATTGTCGCATCCTCATCCAAATTGGCGGTTGCTGTGGCGGTAAAGGTCGACGGCGTGCCGACGAGTACATAATCGTATCGTGCCGGGTTTTGCACCTCGACCAGGATTTCGGCGAACGCAAAAGGATTGCCTTGATTGGCGATCACGCCACCCGGCGGGATCCAGAATTCACCAAACTGTTCGTAGTAGATGCGTTCGTTGCTGTAGATTTGCTTCAAAATTAGTTTGGCTTCTGATTGTTTGGCCTTCGACGTGACCGTTATGAACCGTGGAATCGCCATGGCTGCGAGGATGCCGATGATGACCACAACGATCATCAACTCGAGTAGCGTGAAACCTTTCTGATTGAGTCTTAAGTAACGCATCGTTCTCCTCGTAACAGTCTGCTCACATCCACGCAATTGTGATGCCCAAACAGGGGTGCGTTTTAACTGCATGGCAGACCAGTGATTGACTTGAGTTGCGGATAGAAACAGTCCTTGAGAGAGGAACTGGAGATAGGAATCTGCAACACATCCATTGCACTTTGCAATGCTACTCCCCTTCCCTCTTCAGGCCGTATTTTTCAATTTTCCGATATAGTGTAGAGGCATCTATTCCCAGGAGTTTCGCCGCCTTGGCCTTTTGCCAGCCGGTTTGATTGAGCACCCAAAAGATATATGCCTTCTCAATTGACTCCAGCGTCGGGTTAGACGGATTTGGTTGTTCCGGCACCAATTCCTCCGAAACTTCCTCCTTGGCGAACTTGTCCGGAAAATCCTCGGGCTTGATCATCTCGGTCTTCGACAGCAAGAAAGCGCGTGTGATTGTATTCTCCAACTCGCGTATGTTACCGGGCCATGCAGCCGCTATGATCAAGCGTTCCGCCTCTGGCGAGAGCTTCTTTGCGACGGTGTTATGTTTGGCCGCCAGCCTGTTTAGGAAATATTCGGCCAATAGCGGAATATCCTCGCGTCGCTGCGACAGGGACGGCAGATGAATCGGTAACACCTTCAACCGATAAAACAGATCAGCCCGGAAGCGATTGGCCTTGACGTCTTCCTCAAGATCGGAATTGGTCGCGGCAATCAAACGTACATCAACCTTAAGCGGGATCGTGGAGCCTACCGGCGTAAACTCTTGTGTCTCCAAGACGCGCAAGAGCTTCACCTGCAGACCCGTTGTCAGGTTGCCAATCTCATCGAGGAACAACACGCCACCATCCGCTACGTGGAACAGTCCTTCTTTGTCTTTGATCGCGCCGGTAAACGACCCCTTCTGGTGTCCGAATAGCTCTGATTCCAGAAGCTGCTCTGGAATGGCGGCACAGTTGATTGCGACAAAGGGCATGTCTTGACGTCGCGAATGCGCATGAATGGCGCGTGCGATCAAGTCCTTGCCGGTACCGCTCTCACCAAGGATCAGGGCGATTGAATCGGATTCGGCGATTTGTAACACCAGTTCCTTTAGCTTGACAATAATTTCGGATTTGCCGATGAATCGATCGAGGGTAAAGCGATCGGCGCGTTTCCCCTTGACCGCCTTGCCGACTGTCGGCGCACTGCCGTACTGCAGCAGTGTCTTGATAACCTGTTTGATTTCGTCGATCTTGAAAGGTTTGGTGATGTAATCGTCAGCGCCCTTCTTGAGTGCCTCCACCGCGGAATCGACTGACGCATACGCAGTCATCACAATGAAACGGAGGTCATCGCGCTTCTTCTTGGACTCCGTCAGTAGCTCGATGCCGGACATTTCGGGCATCATGATGTCGGAGATGACCAAGTCCGGGTGTTCCGTGTCTATCCGCTCCATGGCTTCCTGCCCGGACCGTGCGGTCGTAACGGCATAACCCTCTTTTTTGAGCATGATTTCCATGAAATTGCACATCGACTCTTCGTCGTCGACTACCAGAATGCGGGGGAGCTTGTTCACAATTAAAGCATCGGCAAGCTTTGTCCCCGCCTGAAGGCGAGTAGTTTCGGTTGACAACCGCGATTTCGCACCTAATTTGTCGGTTGTGGAACAATCGCTATGTCGCAGCCGTTACGAGAGTTACCGTCGATGATTTTGAGTCTGCGTGGAGGTCATGCCTACTCAGTTTTCGCATTCGGAAGTGCTTGATCGGCTGCGAGAAATCGCTTGTCAGGCCGACGCCAAAAATAAGCTGCCATTCGAGACGGTGCAGCTTCTGAAAGACAATTGCACTCACTATGATTGGGTCGGCATCTACAGCCTCGAATCCGACGAAGAGTTGGTGCTGGGACCGTTTTTGGGCAAACCGTCGCCACACACACGGATAAAAGCCGGCGACGGTATTTGCGGCGCGGCAGTACGCGAGGAAAACACGATTATTGTTGATGACGTCAACAGCGATCCCCGCTATCTGGCCTGTTCACTCGAAACCAGGTCGGAGATTGTCGTTCCGATTTTCAAGGATGGCAAGGTCGTCGGCGAGCTTGATATCGATTCACACACTCCGGCAGCGTTTACCGATCAGGACAGACACTTTCTCGAAGAGGTTTGCCGGATATTGGCAGTAGCATATTGAACCTGCGTTAGTAGAATCGTTGAACCCCTGGAAACAGCATCTCTATCCGAGCGATGTCCATCAGGGGTTTCTACCTGCGTAGCTACATTTCTACCCGACCAAAAGGAGGTGGATTTACATGGATATCCGAGAAGAAGTCCCGATCAAGTCATTTTCGATAGCCGCCTATGTCTGTCGGGTGGATTCCAGCCACGGACGATACCTAATGGTCAAGCGTAGCACACCCTATCTCAATGACACATGGCAAATGGTATCAGGCAAGATCGAGAAAGGTGAGAAGGCTTGGCAGGCGGCACTTCGCGAGATCAAGGAGGAGACCGGGCTGGTTCCTGACCGTCTGTACTCCGCCAATGAGGTTGAGTTGTTCTATGAGGCAAGCCAGAATTGCATCAACATAGTGCCAGTATTCGTCGGATTCATTGACTCCCCTCAGACGGTCGAACTCTCATCGGAACACAGCGAATACAAATGGGCCACACGTGAAGAGGCGGAAACGCTTCTGACTTTTACTCGCCAGAAGAAGACCATCGCGATAATCGAAGCGACGTTTGTGCATCAGAAGCCGCTGGAGTTCCTGAAGATCACGACAAGATGACGCTGCAAGCTTGGGAGATGAGTAGGTTGCCCCCCCATGGTTTGGCGTTTTGATTTCGCGTATCCCTCTGCCAGGATTTCGACGTTTTCGCTGATCTCGCTTTTCAAAGCAGAATCGTTGAAACCACGAGGATTTCGGCCTACTCGACTCATCCCCATCAGTTAACCCGACGCTTCGCTCTGGGGGCTGCCGGCTGAAATCGGTCGTGAGCATGGGGCTCTAGACCTACTACTGCGTCCCCCAAAGCGATGCCCCAAATTCGCTTGACTCTAGGCGGCAAATGGCTACTATGTTGCCTGATCTCTGGTGAATGAGGAGGAGTTTGATGGCAGAGAGTTACGACATTGTAATCATAGGCGGCGGGATTATCGGGGCGGCAGTGGCATATCATTTGGCCAAGAAGAATTATGGCAAAATTGCGGTGGTCGAGAAAGACCAGTATTTGGGTAACTGCTCCACAGCCAAATGCGCCGGTGGAATACGCGCACAATTCAGTTCCGAAATCAACGTGCGGATGTCGCTGTTGTCCGAGGACAAGTTTGAGACCTTCGCGCAGGACATGGATGCCGAAGTGCAGTTCGATCAGGTCGGTTATCTGTTTGTGCTGACCAGTGACGAACACGTGAAGACTTTCCGCGCACAATTCGAGATGTGGAAACGGTTGGGCGTGCCGTCAGAGTGGTTGTCACGGGATGAGATCAAGAGCTTAGTGCCGGTGCTCAATGTGGATGACATTCTGGCGGGCACATTTTCCAAGAAAGACGGCATCGGCGACCCCCATCAGTTTACACAGGGCTATGTCAGCGCAGCGCGAAAGTTGGGTGTCAAATTCTTGCTGGAGACGGAAGCAATCGGCATTACCGCTAGCGGCGACAAGATCACCTCTGTCAGGACCAACAAGGGAGAGTTGCTTACCAACACCGTGGTCAACGCCGCCGGTGCGTATGCGCGTCAGATCGCCGGATTTGTCGGCATCGATCTGCCGGTCGCGCCGATCAAGCGCCAGATTGTGACGACAGCGCCCCTAGATTTTATCTCTGAGTCATTCCCGATGGTCGTCGATATGGGTTCAGGATTGTATACTCACAAGGAGTCGGGAGGACTGTTACTCGGCTGGGCGGACAAAAATACGCCGGAAGGTTTTGATGAATCGGTTGATCCGGAATACACCGACACAATTCTGATGAAGGGACTCGACCGTATCCCACAACTTGAGACCGCCGAAATCAAAACGGCCTGGGGAGGATTGTATGAATCTACGCCTGATCATCATGCGGTTATTGGTTCAAGCGGCGTGTACCCCCGTTTCTTCCATTGCGCCGGATTTTCAGGGCATGGCTTTATGCATGCGCCAGCCGCCGGAATTGTGACCGCCGAGTTGATTTGCGACGAAAAAACATCATTTGATATCTCCCCGCTGTCGCCGCACCGATTTGTTGGAGCGGTACTTGGCGAGGAGGGTACCGTAATCTAGGTGGCACTATGCAATATGACATTCTGAGAAGATCCATAGTGGCAAAAGCTCTCCCTATTCTTCTGCTGGCTATCTCGGCTAGTTTCTTAGGCTCAGATAAAGCGACGGCGCGTCAGTACCCTTGGCCTGATTCCGCTGAGGTTACCGTGATGACTCCGGATAGTCTGGAGTTGGTTGGAAATCTATATTGGCCGAAGAGCACGAAACTGACCAAGCTGCCTTTGGTAGTATTACTTCATCAAACGGCAGAGACGCACGGCGCCTGGAAACATCTCGTGGATGTTCTTTGTGCGTCTGATTTTGCGGTTTTTGCCATGGACCTGCGTGGCTGCGGCTATTCCATCTACGATTTTCGCACCGGCCAGAACCGGCCGCCGAACACGTTCTACATCGGGGAGCGAGCTCGCTATCCGGCTGATATTCGGCAGTTGGTCAAGAAGCTGTTCACTGAACGTGGCAAAATGCTCGATTCGACAAGAATCGCCGTTGTCGGCGCAGAACTGGGAGGAAACGCCGGGCTGCTTTACGCCGTCGATGAGCCCAGTGTGCGGTTCACGGCGCTGATTTCCCCGGGGCTGGAGTACAGCGGCCTGCAAATCGGGAAGGCAATCAAAGACTATGGCGAGCGGCCGCTGTTCATGGCTACCGCCAAGTTGGACATTTATTCGATGGAATCACTAAACCTCCTGTCGGATGTCGTGCCGCGACTGCTTGATGCCGTGGTCTTTGACACTTATCGCTATGGCAACGCGCTGGTCGATACCGAACCTCAACTGGTGCGGATGCTGACTGACAGGTTGCGGAAATATCTGAAATAGCTGAATTGCCTCTCAGCAAATCTCTCGCTCGCACGCACGAATGACATGCGAGCAAAAATCCTATTGATCGCTTGGGAACCTTCAGAAGATGGGAAGAGGCTGTCCCACAAGTTGGGCCGCAGGGGCATCAGAACGAGGACAGGTTATTCCCCCTTATTGAAGGGGAATTTAGAGGGTTGTCTTTCTTCTTGGTGGATAGGCGCTTACAACCCCCTTGGTCCGCCTTTGCTAAGTGGGAAAATCAACTCACTCCTCGCACATTTCACGAAATCTAACTTATGGGACAACCTCGGAAGATCTGCCCTACAAAGAACGGATGCGACCAAGTCGGCTCGCGAGTACTGTACGGCGACCTCTCGGATGATCGACAACGACGATCAGCGCTATTGTCAGCAGAGTCGCCAGAAGTGCAAGCATCATGTAGTTAAAAATAGGGCTGCCAGTGATTTGCTCCAGCCAGGGGAATGAACTCTCCAGACTACTGAGACTGTCCCAACGGAGTTCAGTCAGCAGCGGGCGCCCGGGTTGTGCGACGTGGCGCCAGAGAGCGAAGATTGAAACTCCGACGATTACGCTCAGAGCAAAAGTACCACAGAGATACTTGAAGAGAATCGTCGAGACAGTCGGCTCAGGGAAATATGACAAGAGCTTTTCGGTGAAGTCGTCCGGCGCGCTCACCTCTTCAAGCGAGATTGCGCTTAGTCGGGTTTCCTCAACGAGTTCGGCGGCACAGGAAGCGCAGCAGTCTATGTGTTCCCGGATCAGATTGCTTTGGGCAGGCGTAAGTGATCCATCAAGAAATATTTTCATTCTCCAACGAACATCCCGACAAGGAATCATATCAGTTCCTCTCGGGAGTATTTGCCGGAAATGATTTCGCGCAACGCGCGTTTGCCCCGGTGAAGATACGTTTTCACTGTGCCGATGGGGATTGTCATCAGTTCAGCAATTTCGACGTAGCCGACACCCTTGAGATAGAACAGCCGCAACGCCATCGCATAGTGGGGAGGCAGTTGGCGAAGCGCTTCATCGACGACCTTGCCGCAAAAAAGTCCCTGGTAGACGAAATCTGGCCGCGACGACTGATCGGCGGGAAGATGTTCCAGCGAATCCAGTGACACCTGTTCAACACGCTTTTTAGATCGCTCGGCCAGCGCGGCGTTGACAGCGATGCGATAGAGCCAGCTCGAAAATTTGGCGTCACCGCGGAATGTCTTGAGGTTCTTGAAGGCGCGCAGAAAGGCCTCTAGAGCAAGCTCTTCCGCCCGCGATGAATCATCGACGATCCGATCGATCAGCGTAAAAACGCGCGCGCGGTATTTGTTGGTTAGCGCCGTCAGAGCCTGTCGTTCTCCCAGACGAGCACGTTCGATTAGTTCCTGATCAAGATCGACAATCGCTGTGTTCATTTGGTTATATAGACTCATTTCCGAAAGAAAAGTTGCGTTTGTGAAACAAAATCCTGTCGTTATCTATCATATTGGGTGGAGGAGAAACAGCTATGTGGAGGGTTAATCCGGTTGAGATGTTTGGAGCGCTGGCGGCCATCGTTCTCGGTCTAGGGTTCTTTGCCCTGATTGCATATCTGGTGTACCTATTCGTCTATAAGCGTATCCAGATGAACCACGATCTGCGGCTGGAGATGATAAAGCAAGGCATGCCCCCGCAGTTGGAGCGCGAGGGGTATGGCAGTCTAAAAGCGGGAATAGTATCGGCGGCCGTTGGTATCGGCTTTCTGATCGCTTTGGTGATTGGAGCAAATGCCGAGAATGATCAGATCGGCGGCGAGATTGTGATTGCGCTAGTGCCGCTGTTTATTGGGGTAGGATTAGTGGCGTTTCATCTGTTGACTCGCAGACAAATGCGACGGGAAAAGACGGGTTACTTGTCTGACTCCTCTGAGTCATGAAGATCGATCATCTTGGTGTCGTCGAGATAAGTTGTCGACTTGGCGTCTTTGATTTTGAGGAGCTTACTGACGGCGTCTCGGATACGCAGGCTGCTTTGCTCAATCATCAACAGGCGGGCGCGTACATCCTCCGGCAATTCTGATCCCCTCATCAGGAGAAGCTGCACATTACCGAGAACCGCGGTTAGCGGGTTGTTAATCTCGTGGTTCAGAGTAATGGTGGTTTCCTTGACCGCCTCGACGCGTGCCAGGTCGATCAATCCGGCCTGCCCGAAGAGATATTTCAGAGCCGTGGCGACGACTTCAATAAACTCCTCTTCCAGCGCAATGTTGCGACTTCCCTTGCAGATGCCGGACACGGCGCCGAGACTCTCGCTGCCGGCTCTGATCATGTAAGAGAACAGCGATTTCTCGCCGTCGTGATTTAGCGTCGAATAGATATTCTCGAGACCGAAGTCGGCACGCAAGGAAACGAGCATGCGTTCTTCCAGAGAGCCAAGCAGAGTCAAGAGCACCGGCTCCCCCTCGCGCACGTCAAGGAGACGCTTGCCACCTTTGTTTACAATTACGATTGAAGCGGCGGCAATGCCGAGGGCTTCCACTGCCGCGGTCAGGGCTTCACGAAGGACCTGATGGGCTGCTTTGGGGTCTTGCGGAGCGCTCAATATCTTCCGCAAAGACTGGTACCTGAGATTGTCTCGATTCTCGCTCATACTCGCAGGAGTGGAAAACGCAAACTCTGTGCCGCAGTTACTTATTGGTATCAAGGGATTTGCCAACAGCCCAAGAAGTAGATCGCCGGAGGTATCCCTTTCATTATCAACAGAATAGGAAGATCACGATTCTGCCAACCAAAAGCAATATAACGTCAAAGCTGCCGGAATCCAAAAAAGATATGCAGATAGCTTCACCTTTAGTGCAGCATAGGCCATTTACCACTTACGTATTGTTTATGCAGAACAAGGAGTTAAAACCTTGACTTGCGGCCGGAAGAGCCTAAATTGGTTGTTTTTCTTGGAGTGGAAATGTCAGACGACATGCGTTGTGAATGCGGTGTTTTCGGAATCTTCGGGGCAAAGAATGCGGCACAGATGACCTACTTCGGTCTCTATGCGTTGCAGCATCGGGGGCAGGAAGGCGCGGGAATTGTCACCTTTGACGGAAAAGAGTTGCACGAAGTTCGCGGGCAGGGTGAAGTTGCAGAGGTGTTTAATCGCCAGGAACGGCTTACTGAGCTTAAAGGTGACCGGGCAATCGGCCACAATCGCTATTCAACGGCCGGATCATCGACGCTGCGCAACGTCCAGCCACTGGTGATAACCTTCAAGGGAAAGAACCTGGCAGCGGCGCACAACGGCACTCTCACTAACGCGGAATCGCTTAAAAGACATCTGGAACAGTCGGGTTCCATCTTTCAGACAACTTCAGATACGGAAATTCCACTGCACCTGATCGCCAAGAGCAAAAAAGGAACGTTAGCGGAGATGATCGCCGACGCGCTGAAACGGGTGCAGGGGGCCTACAGTATGCTCTTTCTGGACAAAGACACGATGGTGGCGGCGCGCGATCCGCACGGGTTTCGGCCGATGGCTTTGGGTCGTTTGGGATCAAGCTGGGTGATTGCGTCAGAGACTTGCTCGTTTGATATCATCGGCGCCGAATATGTTCGCGATGTATTGCCGGGCGAAATCATCGAAATAACAGAAGCTGGGCTTAGATCGCTGTTCCCCTTCAGGGAGACCAAACACGCCTTCTGCATCTTTGAGTTCATTTATTTTGCACGACCGGATTCCAAGATCTTCGGTGAGAACGTCGATAAGATCAGGCGGCGTCTCGGCCGCTATCTGGCATTGCAGCATCCGGCGGAGGCGGACATTGTTATTTCTGTTCCCGATTCATCCAACACCGCAACGCTTGGCTTTTCGGAGCAGTCCAAGATACCGTTTGAGTTTGGCTTCATCCGCAACCATTATGTCGGCAGAACGTTTATCGATCCGAAGCAGGATATTCGCGATCTGGATGTGAAGGTTAAATTTAATCCGGTCAGAGGCGTGCTCAAGGGCAAGCGCGTGGTCGTCGTGGACGATTCGATCGTGCGCGGGACGACGATGAAAAAGCTGATCCAGATGTTGCGCGATGCCGGCGCCAAAGAGATTCATTTGCGGATATCTTCCCCGCCGATCATATCCCCCTGTTTCTACGGTATCGATATGCCTACCAAAGAGGAATTGATCGCCTCGCATATGACGGTGGAGGAGATCGGAAAGCATCTCGGCGTGGATTCGATCGGTTACCTGTCGATTGACGCGATGCTGTCGATGCACTCGCTGCCAAAGGAAGATTTTTGTGTCGCTTGCTTCTCGGGCAAGTACCCTACCAACGTCGAGAATCGCAACGGCAAGCTGGCGCTGGAGAGTGGCGCAGAACAACGGGGGCGCACGAGTGACAAGAAGACCAGCGGCGATACCGGACAGAAAAAGCCGAAGGTCAAGGCGTCGCTGTAACCAGGTAGCGTTCGAAGACAAAGCCATCAACTGCGAACGAGAAAACACGGTTCAGTTAGTCATATCATTCCCACGCAACAGCTCCGTATCATCTGATAACGGCAGATCATGCCAATAGAAAAGGAAGTATCATGTTGAAGACTCAGGGTTACGCTGCTCCCAGTGCGAAGGCACTTCTCGAGCCATATTCATTCGAGAGACGGGAGCCGCAGGATGATGATGTAGCGATCGATATCAAATACTGTGGAATATGCCATTCGGACATTCACCAGGCCCGCGAAGAATGGGGCGACGCTATCTTCCCGATGGTTCCGGGACACGAAATTGCGGGAATCGTTTCGGCGGTTGGCAAGAAAGTCACCAAATACAAGGTCGGAGACAAGGTCGGCGTGGGTTGTTTTGTCGATTCCTGCCATACTTGCCCGCAATGCCAGCAAGGGTTGGAGCAGTATTGTAGCGCTGGACCAGTCTTCACTTACAACGGGCGGGAGTATGACGGTACGCATACATACGGCGGGTACTCTGACAAGATTGTGGTCAAGGAAGACTACGTGTTGCGTATGCCGAACAATCTGCCGCTCGATGCAGCTGCACCTCTCCTCTGCGCAGGCATCACACTGTATTCCCCGCTGAGACACTGGCAGGCAGGACCGGGTAAGAAAGTAGGTATTATCGGCCTGGGGGGACTCGGCCATATGGGCGTCAAAATCGCGCATGCTCTTGGAGCAGAAGTCACAGTCCTAAGCCACTCGCAGAAAAAGCGGGAGGACGCGAAGCGACTGGGAGCCGATCAGTTTTACTCGACAGCTGACCCCGAAACCTTCACGAAGCTGCAGGGCTATTTCGATCTTATCATCAACACGGTTTCGGCTGAGCTTGATTGGAATCTGTACCTGGGGCTTTTGAAAGTGGATGGATCGTTGGTCGTAGTAGGCATTCCAGACAAACCGATTCCGATTGGGGCATTCTATCTGGTCCCCCATCGCCGCAGTCTTGCCGGCTCGATGATCGGCGGAATCCGGGAGACGCAGGAGATGCTCGATTTCTGCGGCAAACATAGCATCACGAGTGATATCGAAGTGATTCCGATACAGAAGGTCAATGAAGCGTACGACCGCGTTGTGAAAAGCGACGTCAAGTATCGTTTCGTGATTGACATGTCGTCAATCAAAGCCCAGTAGAGAAGACCAAAAGAACGAGGCGGTTGAAGGACTGTCTCGTTTTGCCATCCCCTATTCATGCAGCAGGTGCCGCTTCAGCGACGTCCATGGCGTTTCCACACAAAAGCAAAGCGTTTCTCCCCCAATTGAGATAGATTGGCGGCATGACTTCCAAAAAGAGGACAATAGCGCAACGGACGCGCGTTGCAGTCATCGGCGGCGGAGCGGCGGGATATTTCGGGGCGATTGCCTGCGCCGAGCAGCATAATAGTGTTGAAGTGACGGTCTTCGAGGGGACGCGGCAACCGCTGTACAAGGTCGGCATTTCAGGAGGTGGGCGGTGCAACGTCACGCATCATTGTTTTGAACCGGAGGCATTGGCAGAGGGATATCCTCGAGGGAGTCGGGAGTTGTTGGGAGCGTTCAAGCATTTTCAGCCGCGCGACACAGTGGCGTGGTTTGTTCGGCGCGGTGTAAAACTGAAGACAGAGGAAGACGGGCGCATGTTTCCCGTGACCGATCTCTCAGCGACAATTATCGACTGTCTGCAGAAGAGTGCCGCGAAGGCGGGAGTTGCCGTGCGAACCGGAGCAAGAGTTGTAGCGGTTCGTAGAGTGGACGACGCGGCATCATCGCAGCTTGAGCTAGAGCTTAAAGGCGGCGAGAGAATGCGCTTCGACCAAGTGCTCCTCGCAACGGGGTCAAGCCCACAAGGATACAAGTTTGCAGAAATACTGGGACATAAGATCGTACCATGCGTACCGTCGTTGTTTACGTTCAGTATCAAAGATCCACGGCTGACGCAACTGTCCGGACTGAGCTTCCCTGCCGTCAGACTTGCATTATTGACAGAGGGCAAAAAGCCTCCGGAACAGATCGGCCCTGTGCTTATCACACACTGGGGTCTAAGTGGTCCGGCGGTTCTGAAGTTGTCAGCGTTTGGAGCACGGCAACTGTATGCGAGCAGATATCAGGCGGATCTGTTGGTCAACTGGATTTCCGACCACGATATCGATTCAGTGCTGGCGGAATTCCATGCCCATCGCGAGCAACATCCGAGACGCGCAGTTGTGACCGGTTGTCTCCTACCGCTTCCACGACGATTCTGGGAACGGATCGTCAGCCTGGCGGGAGTCGACAAGAACGTAACGTGGTCACATTGCACTCGTGCAGCGATGAAGCAAATAGCGACCGAGTTGACCGGAGGACGATATCGAATCGTTGGCAAGGGTGAATTTAAGGAAGAGTTTGTGACATGCGGCGGTGTTGATCTGAGGGAAGTCGATTTTGGCACCATGGAAAGCCGGATCTGTGCCGGGCTGTTTTTTGCCGGTGAAATCTTGAACATTGACGGAATAACGGGGGGCTACAATTTCCAAAGCGCCTGGACGACCGGCTGGCTCGCGGGGAGGAGCATGGGAACGGCGTCGGTGCGCAAATCTTGCGATTCATCTGTACAGTGAGTGATCACTTCTGTTCACAAAACGAGCAGCGCGTAAAGCCGTGAAGGCTCAGCAGGTACTTTTGAACAAGTGCAGCGTTTGAAAGCAATAGTGTCGATAATCAGAGTAGGATCGTCAGACTAGCAGCAGCGGGCGTGGGTACCCGTGCACCGACCAGCACCCAGTTCCCTTCGGCAGGAGGAGTAGATTGTGCATACACCCGATACGAGCATGAAATCTCACTATCGCAGAATGCTGCTGGCTCAACTCGGCAAAGACGCGAGTCGAAAAGGTGCCCCGTACCTTTCGTGTAGGAAACGTTCGTCCAAGGAAATTGGTCGCAAGACGATTCTGGTCATCGATGATGAACCGTCATCGCTGGAACTAGCCGCTCATATCCTCACCAGTAACGGCTTTCGAGTGCTCACAGCGTCATCGGCCCAGGAAGGAAAGGAACTCCTACAAGCGGGCTCCGACATCTGTGCAGTAATTACCGATCTGCGGATGCCTGGTGAAGACGGATTTGCGGTCTTGACCTTTCTCAAAGAGAATCTCCGTTTCCATAATATTCCCGCTATCGTATTGACAAGCTGCTCCTACGGTGCTGCCGTTACCCGCGCCATCGAGTTTGGGGCTATAGACTATCTGGCCAAACCGTTCAACGCGGAGTCGATGCTCGCACGTGTTCACCGCACCCTCGAACGCCGCAAGGGTGTGGTGCTGCTTGTCACGGATGATGAACTCCAAAAGGGGATGCTCGTTCGGGATCTTGAGGCGACGGGTCTCCAAATTATTACAGCCACAACCGGCGCGAAAGCATCCGCTATCCTAAAGACATCGCAATTCCGTTTGGTAATCTCCGAATTGGCGCTGCACGACATGACGGGACTTGATCTGATGCTCAGTGCGCAAGAATTCAGCCCCGGACTGCCTTTCTTATTTCTGGGTGATCCGAGCTTGCGAATCACCGACAACGATATTCGCGCCGCGGGGGGATTTGGTCTGATAGATAGACCACTGAGCAATGTTGATGTGTTGCGTAAGGTGAGAGCGGTTCACTGCAGATGAGAAAATGAGTCAATTGGCGCCGAGAATGGAAAGACCGGCGAAATTGAACCATCCCTGCGGATAGACGCCAATGAGCAGGACAGCGGCAACGGCAAACGCTAGCGCGACCATTAAGAATACCGGCACAGCGGGAACCTCGACAGGTTGACCATCCGGTTCGGTCATGAACATTTTGACAACAACACGCAGATAGTAGAACACCGACACAAGACTGTTAAGCACGGCGATTACGATCAGCACATAAAAACCCTGGCTGACGGCGGCTTTGAAAAGAACAAACTTACCCATAAAGCCCGCAGTCGGCGGGAAACCGGCCAGCGAAAGCATGAACAGCGTTAGCGCCAGTCCGAGGAACGGCCGTTTGCGAGCGAGACCGGTGTAGGTATCGATGCTAGTGAATTCGTCATGCTTCGCACCAGAGTCGACCAGCGCAATAACCATGAACGCCCCCAGATTCGTCAGAGCGTAGGCCAACAGATACAATGCCGCAGCGGATGATGCTTCGCCAGTGCCAACGACGAGTGCGATGAGAATATAACCGGCATGAGCAATTGAAGAGAAGGCGAGCATGCGCTTGATGTTGTTTTGTCGAAGCGCTATGATGTTCCCTACTGTCATCGTCGCCACCGCCACAATCCAAAACAGCGTTTGCAGATGCGGGACGGTGCTGCCGAAGCCAACGCTGAAAATGCGCAGCATGGCCGCGAACGCAGCGGCTTTTGGGCCTGCCGACATAAAGCCGGTGATCGGTGAAGGCGCTCCTTCGTAGGCATCGGGCGCCCACATGTGGAACGGCACCGCGGCCACTTTGAAGCCAAAGCCAATCAACAGCAGGGCACTACCGATGATCAGGAAGGTGTCGACGTTGGACTGACCGAAAGCTGCATTGATGATGCCCGCAACGTCGAACGTGCCGGTCACGCCATAGACAAAGGCGATGCCAAACACGGTGAAGCCGGTAGCAAAAGCGCCCAAGAGGAAATACTTGATGGCCGCCTCGGTCGATTTCAGCTCGGTGCGCGCGAAGCCTGCAAGCACGTATAGTGAGACAGACATGATTTCCAGACCGAGGAAAATGACAAGCAGGTTCGAGGAAGATGCCATCACCATCATGCCATACGTAGCAAAAAGTATCAGGGGGTAGTATTCACCATGCTCGTTCTCCTTGCGACGGAGGTAATCGATCGACGTGAAGATGGTCAGCATGGCAGCAACAATGAAGATACCGCTGAAAAACTGGCTGAAGTCATCGCCGAGGAACATGCCTCCGAAGGTCGTGGCGTTCTTGCCGATCTGCTGTGATACGGCAAAGAGCGCGATCGACAGACCGATCCAGCTTAAATGCGCCACGACTACTTGCCGTTTCTCACCAAGGAACGGCACAAGCAGCATCGTCAAAAGTGCCGTGATACAGACGATCAGCGACGGCGACAGGAGCGCGAAATCAACGTTTGGAAAGCTCATCAACTATCTCTTCAACAATTCTCTCTAAGACGGCCAACTGCCGTCAGTTAGAATCCTCATGATCCACCTTCGAAACCGAGCGTGACCTTGCCATGCTCGACAATGATGGGTACTATCTTTCTACCGTTTGCCAGCTTAAGGGCTTCCTCGGCAGCGCCGGGAACAGTGTGAACATCGATTTCTTCATAGGCCACACCGCGCCTTTTGAGATCGTCCTTGGCAGCCGCACAATGTGGGCAACCAACCTTTGTGTAGATTCTGACTTTGGCCATGCCTCACTCCCCTATTTCCGTTGCGGTCGCAATCTGCCAATGTCTGCCGGGAACTGCGAGCTGCGACAGGTGCATCTTCTTAGCCGTAGTCTGTTCAATCAGATTCTGAACTGATGGCGCCATGGCGTTGAGGAACGGCTTCGGATAAAGACCGATCCAGAAAATCAGAATGATCAATGGCAAGAGCACTAGTTTTTCGCGCAAGTTAATATCAGTCAGCTTGAGGTTTTCCGGCTTTTCACATTTGCCAAAAATCACACGCTGGAACATCCATAGCATGTAGACGGCCGCAAGGATGATTCCTGCGGTTGCGATAACTGCGTACGTTCTGTTCAACCCAAAGGTGCCGAGCAGAATCAGAAATTCACCGACGAAACCGTTGGTGCCGGGCAAACCGATTGATGAAAGCGTGACGATCATAAAGAAGGTCGCGAAGATCGGCATAACTTTGAAGATGCCGCCGAAGTCTTCGATAAGTCGAGTGTGTCGGCGTTCATAGATCATGCCGACGATCAAGAATAGCGCGCCGGTGGAGATTCCGTGGTTGAGCATCTGCAAGAGAGAACCTTGCACTCCGAACATGTTAAGAGTGAACATGCCGATCATGACAAATCCCATGTGCGCGACAGATGAAAACGCCACCAGTGATTTGACATCCTTCTGCACCATAGCTACCAGCGCGCCGTAGATGATTCCGATTAGAGCCAGCACTGCCAGAAGTGGCATGAAAGTATCGAAAGCATTAGGGAACATCGGAATGCAGTAACGCAGGAAACCGTAAGTGCCCATTTTTAGCAGCACGCCCGCAAGAATCACGGATCCGGCTGTCGGCGCCTGCACATGCGCATCAGGCAACCATGTATGGAAGGGAAACATCGGAACCTTGATTAGGAACGCCAGCGCAAAAGCGATAAAGAGCCAGTTCTGTGCGCCGAGAGGAATCCTGAGATCATAATATGACAACAGATCAAACGACCAGACGCCTGTTGCCTTATAGCGAATGACATAGAGCGCAACGATCGCAACCAGCATCAGTAGCGAGCCGAACATCGTAAAGAGCACGAATTTGATCGCGGCATAGATGCGATTGATTCCGCCCCAGATGCCGATCAGGAAATACATCGGAATCAACATGACTTCCCAGAAGATGTAGAACAGGAACAAATCAAGCGAAACGAAAACGCCGAGCATGCCGGTTTCCAGAATCAAGAGCGATACCATGAAGCCTTTGACGCGGTCGGTGATTGCCGTCCAGGAGGAGAGAATGGAAATCGCCGTGAGCAAGGTCGTCAGCAGCACGAGAAACAAGCTGATGCCATCAACGCCGAGATAGTAACTGACGCCAAGCGAGGCAATCCAGGGTTTGTTGATCACGAACTGCATCGCGGCGGTTCCGGGCTGGAAATTGAAATAGAGATAGGTCGAGATCAGGAAGGTGACCAACGCTGTTACGAATGCCGTAACCTTGATTGCCTGCTTCATCTCCTCGCGCAGGAAGAGCAAGATCAGAGCGCCGATAGTCGGCAGAAAGGTTACGATGGTCAGTATCTGTTCGTTCATCTCTATCTACTCAAAATCAAATAGCCGATCACGAATATCGCGCCGCCGAGAAAGACAAAAGCATAACTGCGAACCATACCGGTCTGTAGCTTGCGCATGCTGATCGCCCATTGACCGGCCAGCCAAGCTGCGCCGTTGAAGAAGCCGTCTATAATCAGAACGTCGAACTTCTGCCAGAGTAGATTCGATCCCTTGACCAGCGGGTTGACGATTACCCTGTCATATAGCTCATCGATGTAATACTTGTTGTAAACCAGCTTGTACAAACCGCCGAATCCATGCTCGAACTGCTCCGAGTCTTTGGCGCGATCGAGGTAATACCGCTTTGCCGTGAAGATCATCAGTACGACAAATGCAACAGCTGCAAGCATCAATACATATTCCGTCGCATGCGACTCCCCTGCCCCTTCGGCGAGTTTGCCGATTTCGGCTCCTTTAGCAAAAACAGGATGCAAGAAGCGCTCGAACCAAGCGCCACCAAGAAGTGCTTTGGGAAGGCCAACGTAGCCACCGATGACTGATAGCACCGCGAGAATTATAAGAGGGACGGTCATGACTCTTGGTGATTCATGCACATGTGAAGCAGCATGGTCATCATAGCGTCGCTGCCCGAAAAATGTCAGGTAGATCAGGCGGAACATATAGAAAGCGGTCAATCCGGCGGTCAGGAGACCAACCACCCAGAGCAGCGGAGAACCAAATCGCGACGAAAACGCTTGCCAGAGGATTTCATCTTTCGAGAAAAAGCCGGAGAAAAGTGGAATGCCGGAGATGGCCAAGGTGGCAATGATCATGGTCGTATAGGTCACGGGCAGTTTGCTCTTGAGTCCCCCCATGCGGCGCATATCCTGCTCGCCACTCATGGCATGAATAACAGAGCCGGCGCCAAGGAACAAGAGCGCTTTGAAGAAGGCGTGAGTCATCAAATGGAAGATGCCAGCGCCGAAGGCGGCGACTCCGCAGGCCACGAACATGTAGCCAAGTTGACTGATAGTTGAGTATGCCAGTACGCGTTTGATATCATTCTGGAAGAGACCGATGGTTGCGGCATAGAAGGCGGTAAACATACCGACAACGGCAACGACGAGCAACGTGGTTGGCGCCAGCATATAGAGGACATTGCAACGCGCGACCATGTAGACTCCGGCTGTGACCATGGTAGCAGCGTGAATCAACGCGGAGACCGGCGTCGGGCCTTCCATAGCGTCGGGAAGCCAGACATACAACGGCACCTGCGCCGATTTGCCGACAGCGCCGAGGAACAGAAGCAATGTTGCTGCTGTGATAATGCCACCACCGTATGCCAACTGCTGAGGAGCAAGATTGAAGACAGTAGCGAAGTGAACCGAACCGACCGTCCAGAAAAGGAGCATGATGCCGAGCGCAAAACCGAAGTCGCCGATACGATTGACGATAAACGCTTTCTTGCCGGCATCCGTGGCTGATCGTTTTTCATACCAAAAGCCGATCAGCAGATAGGAGCACAAGCCGACGCCTTCCCAACCGACATACATCAACACGAAGTTGTTCGCCAGCACGAGGACCAGCATCGAGGCCATGAAGAGATTCATGTATGTGAAGAAGCGCGAGTAGTCCTCGTCGTGAGCCATGTAACCGATTGAATAGACATGAATCAAAAGCCCGACTCCCGAAACGACCAAGATCATCACAGCCGAAAGCGGGTCGAGCAAGAAACCGACGTCGGCGTTGAGAGAGCCGGAAGGAATCCAGGAAAAGAGAATGTATTCAAAACTTCGGCTCTCCGGCGCGAGACGCAACAGGCCAAAGAAGGCATTAAGAGACAACAGGAACGACAGCGCAACTGAGCCGCAGGCAATCGTGTTGATCACCGGTTTGCTAAAGCTTTTGCCAAACAGGCCGTTCAATAAGAAGCCGGCCAGCGGCACAAGCGGTATCAACCAGATCAGTTCCATCGTATCCTCTCGCCTACCACTTCATCAAATTGACTTCATCAATGTTGGCGCTGTCTCGATTACGAAAGAGCGCAATGATAATTGACAGACCTACGGCTGCCTCGGCAGCGGCAACGGTCATAATCATAAAGACCATCACGTGCCCCCCCATCGAGCCGAGATTGCGGGAGAAGGCAATCATGGCGAGATTGGCGGCATTAAGCATCAACTCAATCGACATGAAAATGATGATGATATTGCGGGCAACGATCACTCCGATCATCCCAATCGTGAAGATGATGCCGGCGACAACTAGATAGTATTCAAGTGGAACCATAGCTCACAGTTTCTTCTTTGCCATCACCACGGCGCCAAGAATTGCCACGATTAGCAACACCGACGTCAGTTCAAAAGGATAGAGATACGTCGTAAACAGCTCCTTGCCGACTCCCTGCACTGATCCAAACGTCGCCGACAGATCGGCTCCGGGCTGTGCGGGAACCAGGGAAGCATTAATGACGACGAGAGTTTCTATCAACAAGACCATTGCGAAAGCGATCGCCAACGGTTTGAATCTCAATTTGATGTCTTTGCCGAAATCCTCGCGGCGCAGATTGAGTAGCATGATCACGAACAAAAACAGGACCATGATTGCTCCGGCGTAGACGATAACTTGCAGGATGGCGATAAACGCCGCCCGGAGCTGGATAAACAAAATCGCCTGCGCGACGAAAGTTGTTACGAGATACATCACAGAGGCAATCGGATTTCGCTGCAAGATTACTAATAGTGCTGCGACGATTGCAACCAGAGATGTGAGTATAAAGATTGCCAGTTCCATAAGCCTATTACTGTTTCTGCTCCTCGGGGAGATTCTCCCAGGTAACCCGCCTATCCTTACGAATAAACTTGACCGGCGACGGAATTTCGCGCGGCCATTTTACGAGCAGGTCTTCCTTAGTATATATGAACTTGTCGCGCTGTGAATCGGCGAATTCGTATTCCTTGCCGAGGAAGATCGCCTCTTCCGGACAAGCCTCCTCGCAGAAGCCGCAGAAGATACAGCGCAGTTCGTTGATCTCGTAAATCTTGGCGTAACGTTCGCCTTTCTCAGTCTCAGCCGGTTCCATGTAGATCGCATCAGCAGGACAGGAAGCGGCACAGAGGCCACAGCAAACGCAACGCTCGGAGCCGTCCTCATAGCGTTCGAGGAAATGCAGTCCCCGATAACGCGGCATCATCGGCTCTTTCTCGAACGGGTACTGAATCGTCACCGGCTTGCGGAAAGCTTGTTTGAGCACGGTAAACATGCCGATTGGAATCGCGACAAATATTTGTTTCAAGACTCTAAACAATCGTGCTCTCCTACAACAAGTCAATCAGCGCCGTAACCAGGATATTGGCCAGCGCTAAGGGAATTATAACGTACCACCCAAACTTCATCAGTTGATCATAGCGGAATCGCGGCAAACTGGCGCGAATCCAAATGTATATAAACAACACGGCGACAGCCTTAATAACGAACCACAATACCGGCGGCAAGAACGGCCCCTGCCAGCCACCCAGAAAGAGAGTGGTTGCCACCGTCGCCACGGTGACCATGTTGGCATACTCGCCGACAAAAAATAGGCCGAAGCGCATGGAGGAATACTCCGTGAAATAGCCGGCGACCAACTCAGATTCAGCTTCCGGCAAATCGAAGGGAGCGCGATTGGTCTCGGCAATGGCGCAGACGAAATAGAGCAGGAAGCCGATTGGCTGGCGGAAAATGAACCATTTGTACCAGACGTTTTGTTGTCCCACGATATCGACGAGATTGAGAGTTCCGGCAAGCAGCACGATGCCGATGAGCGACATGCCGATGCCGATTTCGTAAGAGATCATCTGTGCCGACGACCGCAGGCCACCGAGCAACGAGTATTTGCTATTGGCCGACCAACCAGCCATCACGATACCATAGACACTTAGCGAAGCCACGGCGAGGATGAACAGGAGACCATTGTCATAATTGGCAATGACGAGATTTATCTCTCGCCCAAAGAGAGTAATCTTGTTGCCGAACGGAATCATTGCAATCGGCAACATCGCCGGAATAAACGCCAATAGCGGCGCAAGCAGATACAAGGCTCGTTGCGCCCCACCCGGAATTACTTCTTCCTTGAAGAGGAGCTTCACCAAATCGGCGACCGGCTGCAGAAGACCCTTCCAACCGGCGACATTGGGGCCAATACGTGACTGCATCCGAGCTAGTATCTTGCGCTCGGCATAGGTCATCCAAGCACAGGTCAATAGCAGGACAGTGACGACCACGACGGCCTTGATTATGGTGATGAGAATGAATTCCAACATGCTACATCTTCGCCAGCTTGATCATGTCTATCTTGTCCTGACGTCCCATCAAAATATTAGTACTCATCTCGCCGAAGTTCTCCGGCAGCAGGACGCGCTTGCTTGGGAAGTCGCGCAGGATCATGGCTTTGCCGACAACCCTGCCATACTTGGATTCAACCTTCACGAGGTCGCCGTCCGACACGGCCAGATCGGTGGCATCGGCCTCGCTGATGCCGACAAACGGTTCGCCCGTAAATTTCATCAAAATCTCATTGCGTTCCGTCAGTGTGCCACGATGATGATCGGCGTTGCCCACGAGCAGGATAAACCGATATTCCGTATCTATTGCAGGCGCCACGAATCTGAGATAAGCAAGCTTGCCCGGCTTGTTAGTTTCCGCGCTACGAATCAAGAAGCCATCCCTCCCTATCGCTGCGTAGGTTGTCGGAGCGCCTGTCGGAAAGAATCTCGCCATTTCCTGATAGACATCCGATGGTTTCGACTGGTTGAATTTTACGCCGAGTCGGTCGGCAAGGAGTTCGATAATCTCGCAGCCGGGCTTGGATTCATGCAGAGGCGGAATCGCACGCTGCGAATACTGCATGCGCTTCTCCCAGTTGACACGAGTCCCCTCGATCTCGGCAAAAGTCGACAGTGGCAAGATGACGTCGGCAAGACGTGCAGTATCAGTCATAAAGCTATCGATCACGACCAGCAGCTTGAGCTTCTCCATGACTGACCGAACATATTCGCCATCGGGGAACAGCCGCACCGGGTCGGCATTGAACACTAACCCGCATTCTATTTCATCTTCGTCAATCGCTTCGAGAATCCCGATTGTGTCCTTGCCCGGGGCATCAGGAATCGGACCATGCCATAGATCTTCGTAGATCGCCTTTTTTCCCCAAGACTGTCTTCCCGGAAGGACTGTCGGTTCAGCCCCAAAAAACGCGGCGCCAACAGAGTTGCTGTCAGGAGGAAGGAAGATTTTCCGAGCCGATTTACAGAAGGACTGCAAATTCGCAACGGCTAAATGCAACGAGTCTCGCAAAGGATCACGTTCGACATAACTACCGGCGAGAATGAAGACATTCTGTGCGGCGGCCAGTATTTCCGCGACGCGCGCTACCAATGTTACATCAACACCCGTGATTTCCGAACCTCGGACTCCCGCATACGCAGCGTTGGCTTTACGGAAGTCAGAAATCTCCGCAGCGGACAACTTGATGGCCGAGGGGTCAAATCGCTCCAGATCGACCACCGCGTCAATGAGACCGTGCAGCAACACCGCCGCCGTACCCTGCTTATAGATGACTTCCAGCGTTGCGGCACGTTTGCCGAGCGGTGTCGGCAGCGGATTGAGCAGAATCACCTTCGCGTTGTGGCGCTTCACCGCGCGTTTGACTCGTAGCGAGGTGATCGGATTTTCCGAATGCAGGTCGGAACCGAGCACGACAATGACGTCAGCGTTCTCAATATCTTTGAATTCTGCATTATCGGATTCGATACCGCGACTGCTAACTTCCTCACCCGGAGTCAATCGACGACGGCGATGGAAGCGGTGATCGATATTGTTGGAGCCGATCACCCGCCGCAGTAAGCGTTGGAATGCATAGATTTCCTCGTTGGTCCTAATGTCACCGATAAAACCGAAGAAACCACTGCCGGAGAGTTTAGATTTGATATCATCAGTCTGCTTCCTGATCAGGCTCAACGCTTCTTCCCAACTGGTCTCCACCAATTCTCCTGAACGTCTCACCATCGGGCGCTTTATGCGATCCGGACTGGCGACATACTGGTAGCCATAGCGACCGATATCACAGATAAATCCGTTATCGATGTTCTCGTTAGCTCTGCTGGTAGCGCGAAACAGTTTGTTGTGGAAATTCCAGAGCTTCATGTTGCAGCCATCCGGACAATGCGGGCAGATCACGCTCGTCTGTTTGGTCAACCAGACGCGGACTTTATAGCGCCAGTCATCATTGGTCAGAGCGCCGACTGGACAATATTCGACGATGTTACCGGAATAGAGATTGCGGATCTCGCGTCCGGGTGGTGGCAGAATCTCCGTATGATAGCTTCTTTGATAAGCTCCGAGATCGTCCTCAAACGCGATTTCGTCGACAATGCGGGTGCAACGATAGCAGTGAATGCACCGATTCTGGTTGCGAATGATCTCGGGACCGATCTGCAGGTCGTCGAAGGTTGAGTTGGCATCAACAATGACGCGATGCTTCGGTTCATGCTGACGACTGTAGTCGAGACCGTATTTGAACGTCAGGTTTTGCAAATCACATTCCCCGCCCTTGTCACAGGTGGGGCAATCGAGCGGATGATGAGCCAGAATAAATTCGAGAACACCTTGTCGCACCTTGATGGTCTTAGGCGAGTCGGTATGCACGATCATGCCCTCGGAGGCAATCGTGGCGCAGGCGACCTGTAGCTTGGGTAGTTTCTCGATCTCAACGAGACAGATACGGCATGCGCCTACCGGCACCAGTTGCGGATGCCAGCAGAAGACCGGGATATCAATGCCTGCCGCCAACGATGCCTGCAACACCGTCTGTCCCTTGATGACGGGGACCTGCCGACCGTTGACGGTAATATTGAAATCGCTCATTTCGTTCTCAATTTGAACTGTGAGTGAACCTTGCACTTGCCATGCTCGATGTGATAAACATACTCATCACGAAACAGTTTGATTGTCGAAATCACCGGCACCACGGCGGCATCCCCAAGGGGGCAAATCGTGTTGCCCTCGATGTTGTCAGCGATGTCCAACAGTGTATCGATGTCCTCCATTTTGCCGTAGCCCGCCTCGATGCGACGGAGTATTTCGTATATCCAGCCGGTTCCCTGCCGACAGGGGGTGCACTTACCGCAGGATTCGTGCATATAGAAATGCGCCAAAATCTCCGCCACCCAGACAATGCAGGTTTCTTCGTGCATCACGATCACCGCGCCGGAACCAAGCATTGATCCGGCGGCGGCGACGGATTCGAAATCCAATTTGGTGTCGATCTTGTCAGGTAATAGCACTGGGGTTGATGAACCTCCGGGGATGATGGCTTTTAATGGCCTGTCATCGAGAATGCCACCGGCAAGGCCATAGACTAAGTCCCGCAAAGAGTAGCCAAGTTCAAGTTCATAGTTGCCGGGGTTCTTCACATGGCCGGAAACGGAGAAAATACGAGTGCCCTTGGATTTCTCAGTGCCGAGACTTGCAAACCATTGTGCACCTTTCACAACAATGTGCGGGAGATTGGCAAGCGTCTCAACGTTGTTGATGATGGTCGGACAGCGATAGAGTCCTTCAACAGCCGGGAATGGCGGCTTAAGACGCGCCAGACCTTTGTCCCCTTCAAGAGAACTCAGTAATGCCGTCTCCTCCCCACAGATATAAGCGCCACCACCGCGGTGGACGACGATATCGAGATCGTAACCGCTGCCAAGAATGTTCTTGCCGAGGAAGCCTTTTGCATACGCATCGGCGATGGCCTTGGACATCCGTACCTGACCAATATCATACTCGCCACGGATGTAGAAAAACGCCGTGTGGCAGCCGATGGCGTAGGATGCAATCATCATGCCTTCGACGACAGCATGCGGATCACCTTCGAGCAGCACGCGATCTTTGCAAGTACCGGGCTCCGATTCGTCGGCGTTGCAGCAAAGATACTTGGACTTTAGCGAGTCCTTGGGAACGAAGCTCCACTTCAGGCCAGTCGGAAATCCAGCGCCACCCCGACCACGCAAGCCCGAGTCTTTGACTATCTGAATCAGATCAGCCGGAGCGATTTCTTTCAACACCTTCTGCCACGCCTGATAGGCACCATGCTCGATAGCACGCTCCATAGTGTGCTGCTGCGGATCGCCAACGTGTTGGGTGAGTAATTTGGTTTCCATCGGCTCTATTTCTGACTCCGGAATTCTTCAATTAGGCGGTCGACTTTTTCTACCGTCAAGTTTTCGTAGTAATGCGCATTGACTTGCATCATTGGCGCGGTAGTGCAACTACCGAGACATTCGGCTTCGACAACGGTAAACAAACCGTCCGCCGTGATTTCGCCTAACTCGACATTCAGTTTGTCCAATAAATATGCAGTCAGATGATGCGACCCGAGCAACGCGCAGGAAATATTGCGGCAGACCTGAATCAGATACTTGCCGCGTTTGGCTTTGGGAAACATTGTGTAGAATGACGCCGCCTCGGCGACTTCAATAAGCTTCAGATCTAGTATCTGCGCGATTTCCTCATAGATCTGGTCACTCAGGTAGCCGTGCTCCTCGTAGGCGATATGCAACGCAGGCAGAATCGCCGATCTAACTTTGGGATAGCGCTTGGCGGTTTGTGAAATTTGTAACTTGGCCGAATCTGATAAGATCATCTGTCCACCTCGCCAAGCACGATATCAACTGAACCAATGCAGGCGATTACATCCGCCAGCAATCTGCCGACTACGAGTTTCGAAAGCGCCGAAATATTGACAAAGCTCGGTGGCCGCACGCGCATTCGATACGGCATGGTGCCGCCGTCGGAAACGATATAGTATCCCAGTTCACCCTTGGGAGACTCAATCGTTACAAACACTTCGCCTTTCGGAGGATGGAAACCTTCGGTGACCAGTTTGAAGTGATAGATCATAGCTTCCATCTGGCAAAGCGCTTCTTCCTTGGTAGGTCGGACGACGCCCGGCACGCGCGCCAGGTAGCGGCCTTCCGGCATGCCGTCCATTGCCTGCTGGATAATGCGCAAGCTCTGCCGCATTTCTTCGAGGCGCACTTGATATCGTGCGAAACAGTCGGAAGCTTCCTGAGTCGGTATATCAAAATCAAACTTATCATAGCTGGAGTATGGCCTAGCTTTGCGCAGATCGTGTTTGACACCTGCTGCTCGTAGCATAGGACCGGTGATTCCCGACTTGATAGCCTCTTCCTTGTTGATCACGCCAACGCCGATAGTGCGATTACGCCAAATGCGATTGTTGGTCAGAATGTTCTCGTATTCATCGAAGCGCGCCGGAAAAGTTCTGAGAATCTTGCGCACCATTGGTTCGAAGTCACTCGGCAAGTCCTCAGTCAGTCCACCGATGCGGAAATAGGTGGACATCATCCGCTGGCCGGAAACGGCTTCATAGATGGTAAGCAAGTCCTCGCGCTCGCGAAAGACGTAGAGCAACATGCTCATGGCGCCAATATCAAGCGCATGAGTACCGAGCCAGACCAGATGCGAATTAAGCCGCGTGATTTCCGTAAGCAAGACTCTCGCCCACTGCGCCTTTGGCGGCGCTTCGACGCCAAGCAACTTCTCCACCGCCAAACAATAACCCAGATTGTTTGACATCGGCGCGAGATAGTCCATGCGATCGGTCATCGGAATGACTTTGTAGTAGAGCTTTGCTTCGGCAGTCTTCTCGATGCCGGTATGAAGATAGCCAACTTCGGGAGTGCATTTAATAACTACCTCGCCGTCAAGCTCCAGGACCACGCGCAGAACGCCGTGGGTCGCAGGGTGCTGAGGACCGAGGTTGACGGTCATCGTCTCAGTTCGCACTACTTGATGACCTCCGGCGGCAAGTCCTTGTTGTATGTAAATTGCGGAGTCTCGTAAGTCAGCGGATAGTCTTTGCGGAGCGGATGTCCCTCGAATTCATCCCAGAGCATTATGCGGCGCAAGTCGGGATGACCGTCGAAAAATATGCCGAACAGATCGAATACTTCCCGCTCCAGCCAATTGGCTGTATCCCACTCACCGGTGAGAGTCGGTACCGATTCCTTGTCGGCAACATGTGCTTTGAATCGGACGTACTCCGTCAAGTCGTAAGAGTACAGATGGTAGATCACTTCAAAACGTTTTTCGCGCTCAAGCCAATCAGTAGCGGTGATATCGGAAAGGTGCACGTATCTCAGTGCGGCGTCATCACGGAGAAAACGCGCCAAGGCGACAATCGCTGACTTGTCGACGACGAAAGCCAACTCACCGAAGTGCTCGGTGGTTGCGAATATCTTGTCGCCAAACTGGGCTGTAACTCGTTCGCGGGTGACGTTGCTCATCCAATAAGCTCAGTTGTAATCCCTGTATTCAATTCAGCTCAGGCGCTCTGCCTGGAATCGCCTTTGAGCTTCTCCTGATCGATTAACTTCTCCAGCTTCACGATGCCATCAATCAATTGCTCCGGTCGCGGCGGGCAACCGGGGACATAGATATCGACGGGCACGATTTTGTCGACGCCCTGCAAAATGGCGTAGTTGTTGAAAATGCCGCCACAAGACGCACAAGCGCCCATGGAGATTACCCATTTCGGATTGGGCATCTGATCGTAAAGCCGTTTAAGCACCGGCGCCATCTTGTTAGAAACTCTGCCGGCAACTATCATCAAATCCGCCTGCCGTGGCGAGGCGCGCATAACTTCCATGCCAAAACGGGAAAGGTCGTACTTGGGGCCGAAGGATGACATCATTTCAATCGCGCAGCAAGCCAGCCCGAAGCCAAAAGGCCAAGTCGACCGCTTGCGCGCCCAGTTAACCACTTTCTCTGCCGTAGCCAGAATTATACCATCAGGAATCTTCTCTTCTAATCCCATTTGATCGCTCCCTTCTTAACGATATATACGTAGCCGACCAGAAGGATGAGAATGAAGATGACCATTTCGACCAGTCCAAACAAGCCAAGTTGCTTGTAGTTGACTGCCCATGGGAAAAGGAAGACCGTCTCCAAATCGAAGACGATGAACAAGATCGCAACCAGATAGAACTTGACGGAAAAGCGGTGACGAGTATCAGTCGTAACTTCGATGCCGCACTCGTAGGCTTCGTCTTTGACGCGACTCTTCGAACGCCTTCCCAGCATGGCAGAAACGCCGAACATCAAGACCCCGATAATTATCGCCAGTACGATTTGAAAAAAGATGGGGAAATAGGTCTCGAAACTAGTCAGTCCAACCTCCGACATTGTTGGGTGGGAAGGTAGGATGTTTCGAAGTTAAGTCAACAACTATTTGGGCGAGCGCGCTCCTCTAGGACATCCCATTTTGCTAGTCGGAGTCTACTCGATCTCCTCTAATTCGATGAGTACACCACCGGTTGAATCGGGATGCACAAATGCGATTTTGTGACCGGTTGCACCGACGCGAGGTTGTTCGTCCATCAAACGGGCTCCTTGCTGCTTGAGACGCGCAAGTTCGGCGGCAAGATCAGCGACTCCGAGACAGATATGGTGCAGCCCGTCGCCGCGTTTGTCGAGGAAACGGGAGAGGGATTCGTTGCCCGGCAGCGGAGAGATCAATTCAACACGCGCATTGGCGAGTTGAATGAAGCATATCCTGATCTTCTGATCGGGAACGTCAGTCATCTCCGACACAGAGGCGCCCAAGATGCCGGCGTATGCGAGTAAGGCCTTCTCGATCTCGCGCACAGCGATGGCAATGTGTTGAATTGATGGTTTCATCTCAACAGCCCGCACAGGGAGCTGGTCCACCACTAAAGATGTATGCGATCAAGTAGACCACATCGGAAATATCAGTCGTCAAATCGCAGTTGGCGTCACCAGCCAGCAGCGGCACAGGTGCTGGTCCGCCGGAGAATATGTAGGCGATCAGGTAGACTACATCAGAGATGTCAACCTCCAAATCGGCGTTGGGGTCGCCACAAAGATACGCGATTACGTGGAACGATACCGTGTCAACATTACACACGTCAGAGACTTGTATCTTCACCAATTCCGAAAACGCCGTAAGAGGCGCCAATCCCAACAGCGAATCATTCCGTACACTGCACCAGTGCGGATACTGCAGATATGTTATCGTGTGCACGTTGTCGTCGGGATCTGTGATCTTCGGGAAATATGCGTACACCTTGCCGCAGCGCACCAGCGTATCCGCTGGGCCGACCGTTACCACTGGCTTGAAGTTGTTGCATGCATCGCACGCGTCTCCAATTCCATCTCTGTCGTAGTCTTCCTGACATGGATTGTAAGTCCCTGGGCAGTTGTCGTTCGAACCACAAATCATGTCAAGATCTTCATCGAGACATCCCTTGCCGAACTTGGTCACGAATACGTCACAATCTGCGGGATCCACCTGACATGGAGCCGGGAAATTGGTCGAATAGGTCGTGCCGGTCACATGGATTTCTCCGGCGTCGTTCACGGCAATATCAAGCCCGTCGTCGGTGTCATTCCCTCCCAGATAGGTGCTGAAGACAACACCGCTACCAGACTGGTTCAGCTTCGTCACGAAGGCATCGGAGTTCCCTTGTGCTGTCTGAACTGGGTCCTGAGTCGGGAAGTCGGTCGAAGAAGTGACCCCGGTGACATAAGCGGCGCCATCGTTATCCACAGTGATACCGTAACCATAGTCTCCACCGTTGCCACCAAGATACGTGCTGTAGATTAGGCCATTCCCAGCCGCGTTGAATTTGGTCACGAACGCATCCTGACCTGTCTGATCCGTCTGGAATGCGCTCTGCAAAGGAAAGTCTATGGAATAGGTCATACCGGTCACATAGGCCTGCCCGCTACCGTCGACGGCTATCCCCTGGCCAACATCCGAACCTGTCCCCGCCAGATACGTGCTGTATGCCAGACTATTCCCTGCAACAGCAAGCTTGGTTACGAAGACGTCATAGTTATGCGCAGGACCCACATAAGTCTGAAACGGATTCTGAGTCGGGTAGTTGGACGAACTGGTAAAGCCCGTGACATAGGCGCTACCGCTGTCATCGATCGCAATCGCATTTCCCCACTCGCTGTCTGCTCCACCCAGATATGTGCTGTAGATCAGACTGTTGCCGGACACCGATAATCTGGTCACAAAAACGTCGGCGTCTGCCTGACGCGTTTGATATGGGCTATGCGTCGGGTAATCCGGCGAATAGGTGTAGCCCGTCAGAAACGCAGACCCCGTATCATCGACGACAATCGCCGTCCCGTAGTCATCATCGGTTCCGCCGAGGCAGGTACTATAGATGAGACTATCGCCCGAGATCGCGAGCTTCGTCACAAAGGCATCATACCCTCCCTGATCCGTCTGAAAGGGATGCTTGGTTGGAAAATCACTCGAAGCAGTGAAACCGGTAAGATATGCATTACCGCTGTTGTCAATGGCGATGCCCCTTCCGCGATCATTGTCACTGCCTCCCAAATATGTACTGTACATCGGGGTGCGACCATCGGTAGACAATTTGGTTACCATCACGTCATAGGACGCCTGATACGTCTGGTAGGGAGACTGCGTCGGATAGTCCGTGGACTTAGTATATCCGACCACGTAGGCACAACCACTCCCATCCACTGCGATGCCGAAACCCTCTTCCCTGGCGCTGCCGCCGAGCAACGTGCTATACAACATTCCGGCCGATAACACATCCAGCGGTTGCTTGGCCGTGCCGTCGCTCCACTCGCCAACTACTTCCCCCGATAACCCCTTGATGACACCCAAGGCGGCCCTGCTGCTGACCTGCGGAGCCTGTACCACTCCGACCAAATCGCCCCATTTCGTCCGCAAGATCACTCTGCCGTCAGAATCGACCGAAGTCCCGAGGACACCATCATACGCAACCTCAATTTGCGACACATCTGCCCCGGGCGCGAGCACGAATTCATACTCCGGCCGACCATTCCCCGCGTCGACGTATCTCAAATCGATTCCCTGATATACTCCCTTGAGCAAAATCGCAGAATAGCTCGGTACATTGGTGCGCCATTTTGTAGGGTCGTTGCCGAGGAAATAGTTGCATTTGTATTTAAGCGGTTCTTCACCACGGATATCCATATTCGGATTGGCGCCAGCGAATTTGGCGGTCAGGACCAACTGCTCGACGCTGTCCCTCCCAATGTCATTCCCGCCCAAATCAAGGTGTTTCTGGCCCACGTGGCGCGCAAACTGATATGCCACACCCTCTTTCGTGATCCATAGTGTTGCGCCACCATAGCTGGCGCGAAATAAGACGTTATCACTCCACTGCCCGTCATTCTGCACAAATGTCAACTCGTTGTGCGCAATATTGTTATCTGCGGAAAATGAGTTTCGAGCATCTGCGTGGGATACGAGGGCTAGTGCGGATAGTGCCGCCAAGAAAAAAGTGTACGTAAGTCGTTGTAGCATATATCACTCCGAAGTAGTAATGGGTAAACAGTATCCCTCTAATATAACCGTTTGCGAACAAAAGTCAAGCAAAATGCTGACTGTTAAGTCGAGTACGTGGATTTTTTGGCATCGGAGAATTGGCAGGAAAGCGGTAGCCGCCAGGGCATCGTTTACAACACAACCGATTCGCGGTATTCACCCCAAACGGAGCGCAGGGCATCGGATATCTCCCCTACCGTTGCATAGGATTCGACGCTGCGAAGGATGATCGGCATTAGGTTGTCGTTTGAATTCGCGGCTGCCGCCAAATCTTGCAGGGCACTGCTGGCAGCGCTATGGTCGCGACGAGATTTGACCGCGGCCAGTCTCGCAATTTGCTCGTCGTAGATATTCGCAGAGAGCTTCTGAACTTGTACCTCGACCTTGTCATTGGTGCGGAACTTGTTGACGCCAATAATCACGCGCTCGCCTTTCTCAACCTGAAGCTGAAAATCGTAGGCGGATGCCTGAATTTCTTTCTGGAAGAAACCCTCTTCAATTGCTCTCAACGATCCGCCCAAAACGTCGACCCGTTTCAAGTACTCCAAGACGGCAGTCTCGATGTCGTCAGTTTTGGCTTCGAGATAGTAGCTACCGGCCAATGGGTCGACAATGTCGGCAAGGCCGGTTTCGTAACCCAAAATCTGTTGGATGCGCAATGCCAGTTGTGCTGATTCGGCCGTCGGCAAGGCCAGCGCTTCATCGTGGGCATTCGTATGAAGAGACTGTGTGCCACCCAGCACGGCGGTGAGCGCTTCAAGAGTTGTGCGTATCGTATTGACCTCCGGCTGTTGCGCGGTTAGCGAGACACCGGCGGTCTGAGTGTGGAAACGTAGCATCATTGAGGCGGGATTCTTAGCGCCGAAGCGTTGCTTCATTATCCTCGCCCAGATGCGGCGCGCCGCGCGGAACTTGGCGACCTCTTCGAGCAAGTTCTGCTGTGCACAGAAAAAGAAGGATAATCGCGGCGCAAAGTCGTCGATTGCGAGTCCGGCCTGTAGCGCGTGATTGACGTATTCGATGGCATTGGCAAGCGTAAAGGCGACTTCCTGAACGGCGGTGGCGCCCGCCTCGCGAATGTGATAGCCGGATATCGAAATCGTGTTGTAGCGCGGCAAATTGGTTCCTGCATAGGCGAAGATGTCGGTCACCAAACGCATCGACGACTTAGGCGGATAGATGTATGTCCCGCGCGCAATAAACTCTTTGAGGATATCATTCTGCACGGTGCCGGCGATTTGCGACAACGACACTCCCTGTTTTCTCGCCACGGCAATGTACATGCAGAGGAGAATCGCCGCCGTGGCGTTGATGGTCATCGAGGTTGAGACTTTGTCGAGCGGGATGCCGTCGAACAGCATTTCGAAGTCCGCGAGCGTGTCAATCGCAACACCGGTCTTACCGACTTCGCCTTCGGCCATCGGATAGTCGGAATCGTAGCCAATTTGAGTAGGTAGATCAAAGGCGACTGACAAGCCGGTCTGCCCCTGTTCGAGAAGATATCGATAGCGCAAATTCGATTCGCGCGCGGTGGCGAACCCCGCATACTGGCGCATGGTCCAGATGCGGTCGGTGTACATGCCGGGATAGATGCCGCGTGTGTATGGATATTCACCCGGATCGCCAAGTTTGTCGCGGTAGTCAAACTCGAGCTGGTCGTTATCGCTATAGAATTTCTTGGTCATGGCCTGACAGTGTGATAAGTAATTGCCCTTTGTCAACAGGTCGTCCGACTTGAATGTGGACTTCCTTGACCTTACCGGATATGGGCGATTTCAGTTCGTTTTCCATCTTCATCGCTTCGACGATCAGCAAGCTCTCGCCCTTGGTGACGGTGTCGCCGATGTTCTTTAAAAGTCGGACAATCAGACCCGGCATCGGCGCTTTGACCTCGGTATCATGACCGGTTGTGATCAAACCCGCCTGCCTGTGGATCGACACCAGGCGTTCGTCTTCGACAATACACGGGAATTCTCTACCGGCCAGCAAGACAGAAGTTGCGCCATTGCTACGATATACTTCGGCGTCGAAGGAGCGGGAATCCAGCAGCATTAGTAAGCGATGGTGTTCCTGATCGGTTACCACTGAACTGCTCATGGGCTTGCCATCGACCATGATCTGCAGCTCCCCTGCCTGCTCGGAAATCTCAACTGTCAGAGGTTGGTCGTTAATGGTCACCAGATATTTCATGACTTGCCTCTGTAGTCGTTACGGAGGCCGTCGGTCCTAGCCTGCGCACCCCAGCGTGAGACGAAAGTTGCAGCGGGGTTGATCTGCTTGACCCGTTTCGAATCATAATAGTAATACAGCGCAGCTGCTACGGCGGCTGCTTCCGTCAAATGTGAGTCGGGCGGGCCGGTGCAACGTCCACCGGAGAAGTGCTCGGCAACGAAGTTGGTTGTGAGTCTGCCCGCAAGGAACACGGCATGCTCCATCATCGATTCATGGAAACAGACATTGGTAGCAATGCCCGAGATACGAAATTCCGCAAGCGCCTGTCTCATTCGTTCGATCGCTTCCTGCCGCGTGGCCCCGTAGGTGATCAACTTCGCCAGCAAGGAGTCATAGTATGGCGGCACTTCCGATTGTTCTCTAACACCGGAATCGACGCGAACACCTGGACCGGAGGGCATGCGATAACTGAGAATGCGGCCTGCGCTGGGGAGAAAATCGTTCGCGGGATCTTCCGCGCAAATCCGACATTCGAGCGCGTGACCTTTGATCCTGATTTGATCCTGCGTAAACGACAATCTTTCGCCGGAAGCGATTCTGATTTGTTCTTTCACCAGGTCAATTCCGGTTACCAACTCGGTTACCGGATGTTCGACCTGCAAGCGCGTGTTGACTTCGAGGAAATAGAATTCGCGATCGGCATCCACAAGGAATTCCACCGTGCCGACATTTTCGTAGTTGGCTGCCGCGATTGCCTTAAGCGCAACTTCACCCATAGTGCGACGGAGCGGCTCATCGACAAAAACCGAGGGTGCTTCTTCAATTAGCTTCTGATACCGACGCTGGATAGAGCACTCTCTCTCCCCCAGATAGACGCTGTTGCCAAAGCGATCGCGCGCGATTTGAATCTCGATATGGCGCGGTCGAGTAACATATTTCTCGACGAAAACCCGATCATCGCCAAAAGCCGATTTCGCCTCGCTACCGGAAGCTGTCAGCGCTGCTGCCAATTCGCTCGACTCTCTGACAATGCGCATGCCCTTGCCACCACCACCGGCGACAGCCTTGACCAACACCGGGTAGCCGCACTTTTTTGCGAACGCAGTGGCATGGGAAAGATCATCGGGATGTACGGCTCCGCCAGGAATGACAGGTACTCCGGCCTTTTCGGCAAGTGTGCGGGCCTCAAGTTTGTCGCCGAGCAGTCTGATAGCTTTCGGCGGTGGACCGATGAAGATCAGTCCCGCGTCAGCAACCATCTGCGCAAAGCGCCAGTTTTCGGCAAGGAAACCGTAGCCGGGATGGATGGCGTCGGCAGCAGCTTGCTTGGCAACCCCGATGATCTTCTCGCCAACAAGATAGCTTTGAGACGCGGGGGACTTGCCGATATGATAGGCTTCGTCCGCCATGCGCACATGTAGCGCGCCGCGATCGGCATCCGAAAAGACCGCCACGCTACCAATGCCGAGATGACGGCAGGCGCGGATGATGCGAATGGCGATTTCGCCCCGATTGGCAATCAGTATCTTAGTAATCATCGATCAATCAAGTCCGGCGAGAAGATAAGCAATCATGGCTATTAGTCAAACGCAATCACGGGCGTGACTGTTGGGGCGCATTTAGGTCGCTTCCGGGCATTCGTGTGTGATAAATAAAGCGGCCGCTCGTTAGGCGGCCGCTTCCTTATTGACCGCCGGACATCCGGCTCGCTTCGTCTTTACCTAACTTGATTCGCGCATCGCGAAGATGCGATTTTCCATCAGCAGAAGCTGCACTTTGTCAGTTGCGAATTTGACCATGTCTAACAATTGCTGCGCGATCGAAACCTCCTCGACCTGCTCATCGACGAACCAACCCAGGAAGCTGGCGGTGGCAAAGTCATTTTCTTTGTTGGCCAGCGCCATCAGTTCGTGAATTAGCCGAGTGATCTTCTTTTCGTGTTCGACGGTGACCTGCACAATCTCCTGTGCGGAAGCATAATCGGTTTTGGGATTATCGAGCGCCGTCAGCTTGACATCGGCTCCTTGCTCGACGAGATATCCCGCGATTTTGAGCGCGTGACCCTTTTCCTCCTCCGCCTGAAGTTGATACCACTTGGCGAATCCCTTCAGACCCATCGACTCGAACCGGTAGGCCATGGCAAGGTATGTCCAATAGGAGAAAAACTCCTCCTTTACCTGCTGGTTCAACTTCGCCGCCATTGCTTCAGAAATCATCATACTTATTACTCCTTATCAGTTCTCAAATGCCCTCAGGGCACGGTCTTCATCTGCATCCAAAGTCGTACGTGAACTGCATGTTCACATTTTGTTCCTTAAGAACAATTGAATTAGGTGTTGGGTTCCGACATTTCGAGGGAAAGCGCGCTAAGCCGGACAACCCACATCCCGTTTGCGTCGCTTTGTCCCAGGCCGAAACTGAATGCTTCCTCGTGCTCCACGCGGCCGCACTCAGTCGATTCAAGACATTTTCAATCTTTGACGATCTTCTGAGGCAGGCACAACCGGCAACATTCTGAGGGAGATACTATGTCAGTATTGATCGAAATCATCGAATGGCTTGACCAAAGCGGTGACGAAATGCTCTACCGTATTCCGCAGCAAGGTTCAGCGGACTTCAAGTTGGGCGCGCAGTTGATCGTGCGCGAGAGTCAGATGGCAATCTTTTTCAAGGATGGACACGCCTGCGACTCTTTCAGCGTGGGCAGGCACACACTTTCGACCCTAAACGTTCCGATCTTAACTCGGCTGCTTTCGTTCCCGTTCGGGTTTAACTCGCCGTTTCGAGCGGAAGTCTATTTCGTAAATCAGAAGGTCTTCACGAGTCTAAAATGGGGCACCAAAGACCCGGTGACTTTTGAAGACAGCAAGCTCGGGCTTGTACGGTTGCGGGGCCACGGTGCTTACACAATTCGGGTTACCCAGCCGCTATTGTTTCTAAACACGATCGTCGGCAGACAGGCGTTGTACATAACCAATGATATTCAAGATTATCTCCGCGATGTGATTATCGCTCGTATGAACGACCTGCTCGGCGAGAAGCTGGATTCGATTTTGGACCTCCCCGGGCAATACGAGAAGCTTGCCGAGGATTTCAAAAAGGGAGTCGCTGACGAATTCTCGAAGTACGGCCTTGAACTGATCGATTTCTTTATCTCCTCAATTACTCCCCCCGATGAGGTCGGCAAGATGATTGATCAGCGGTCAGGAATGGAAGCGATTGGCGATCTCGATAAGTTCTTCAAGTTCGAGATGGCAAAAGGTCTGGCAACTTCGGGCATTGCCGGAGCGACCGGTAACACCGTGGGAATGGCGGCGGGTGTCGGACTAATGGTGCCGACGATGATGAGCAAAGTTTTCTCTCCGGAGCAACAGGAGTTAAGAAAAGCGCCGTTGGCAACTGTGACCTGCCCCAAGTGCCATACGGATACACCGGAACAGTCGCGCTATTGCTACCGCTGCGGGCATCAGATGATCGTGCAGAATCTCTGTCCGTCCTGCCACAAGGAATTGCCTTCCGAGGCCATGTTCTGTCTCTTCTGCGGGCTTCGCCTGAACGCCAAGGAGCTTTGCCCTAACTGTCAGGCGGAAATGATTCCCGGCTCGAAGTTCTGTGGCAAGTGCGGTAAGGCGGTGAAACGCGATGATACCTGTCAAAGCTAAGCGCGGGTTCTATATCGCCGCAAGCTGCCCGGCTTGCGGGGCGGAACTCGAACTGGAGTCGGATTTTCTGACGACTTCGTGTTCGAGTTGTAACTCAGTGCTGAGGATTCTTACTCCAGCTACACCACCGGCGTATGTTGTCGGAGCGAAGGTATTCGACAAGGATGTGCGTTTTCACATTGATCACCATCTGAAGGGCAACGCCGAGCCACTGACCGACTCTCTCGACAGAGTACGGAAGGTCTACTTCCCGTATTGGAAAATCGACGCCATCTTGTTGAGGCTGCGTCACCGCAAGAAAACGCGAATCAACTATGATGAGGAGACAAACACCGAGACGTCAACCGATCAGAGGAAGGTCGAGACGATGCTGTCGCCGTATGACATCACAATTGCAGCCGGTGGTTTGCCGGAAATCATACCCTGCAGCCTCGGCGAACGAACCGAGTATGTCCCGATGAAGCCGTACAGCGAGGAACACTTGCAGTCCGGTTTTGAGTCACTAAACATCGAGATACCCTGGCAGGATGCCATCACCAGCGCTAACCGGGCGGTTGGTCAACTGAATCATGTCTCAGCAGACGAGTTTGGTGTGAACATCTCGCTTCTGCTTCGTCCGGTACTATCGCTCATCAACTTCCCCTACTTTTTGGCGGAAGTCAATATGAGAGGCAAGCAGAGGAGCTACGTGCTGGATGGATTGACAGGTCGAATCGTCTATGACTGCAATGACAGCATCTCCGACCAATTGCATATTGCTGACCATCAACAATCGGCTGAGTTGGGCCGCTTGGGCGTGGAATTGCACCGCTGCAGCAACTGCGGCGAACAACTGCCGGACACTCGGTCGTACGTCTACGTGTGCCGAAACTGTCAGCAATTGACGGTTCTTGAGGATTGTCCCCAGCTGAATTGTCGGATTCTGTCGGTTCAGGGATCGGCAAACGCCGATGACCAGTACTTCCCCTTTTGGATATTCAGACTCCCTGCCGAGCAGACGAATGTTTTCAGGATAAGATTCGGCGGCAGCGAGAATGTCGGGGCTATATGCGTGCCGGCATTTCGGATTAAGAATTTCGAGGCAATGTATCGCCTCACGCGGCGCATCTCCGGCGCAGTGTCGGAGCTATCGATGCGTGAATCACGGGAGTTGAAAGAAAACTACCTGCCGGTTGCGGTCGGAATAACCGAAGCTGGGGCGCTGGCACATGTGGCCCTGATGCGTGAAGTAGTTGGAAAATCTCAAGAGCTTCCCCGCGCTCTGGCGGATCTGCTGTTTGAGGAAGTCTCCTTGTTTTTCGCGCCGTTTCATCCGGAAAGCTATTTTCTGGTTGACTCCTGCCTTGGCGCAGTGACTTTCGAAAAATCGTTGGCGGGAGTACAAACGAAGCCCGTTCCCACATCTACCCCAAGTACGTTAAGAATGTAGCACAATTAGAAGTGCCGTACCCCTTATCAGGAGTATGGCACAGTATCAATCAGCCGCCATGACGGCGGTTTGGTTGCAGTTTCTGGGTTTACCAGCCGCGACGACCACCGCCGCCACCACCCGGGCGTCTCGGACGATCACCACCGCCACGATCAGGATTGTCTTCGCGCGGGCGTGCTTCGTTAACACGGAGCGACTGACCCTTGAGCTGCCGACCGTTGGCGCCTTCGATTGCGGCCTTGGCCTCTTCAGGGGATGACATTTCGACAAATCCGAAACCTCTCGGCTCGCCACTTAATCTGTCCTTAAGAATGGTCACTCTGCTGACCTGTCCGAATTCGGCGAAAATAGCGCGCAGGTCTTCTTCACTGGCTTCACGTGCGAGGTTTCCCACGTAGATATTCATTTGTTCCTCCAAGAAGTGATCTATTTTCGGCAGGTCAAGCCGGCCCGCCGAGAGTTAATGTTTTCCACTCAAGTCAAAGTCTGCTGCTCGGTGTCTTACGGCTCCTTTCAACTTCCGGTCGCACAGCAACGACCACTTGCGCTTGGTGGTTCAGTCCCGCGCGAGCGCTCACAGTCCGATGCGGTCAGGGGGAAGTTTCAATTAGAAATCACAGTGTCTGATGCACCATTGTAAGGTGAACGATTCACCCGAGATAATACCGATTCACATGCGCTTTGAAGCTGTCGGCAAGAACTCAGCATTACCGCCGAACACACAGAGGCAACAGGCCTTGCAACGATAACCGTCGATGGATAACTCAGCAGATAAATCCCGGAAAAACCAACAATCATGGCAGCGCTTTCCGCTGTCAGCATATCGTTAAGCATAATCTTTTCTCAGGTTTTGTCAAGCGCTTTTTCATCCTCAGAGCTTTCAATACAGGCGCCGACATACATAGTAGAGTATCGGTTCATCCTTGCTTGCGCTTTAGCACAAAGCATTCCCTATCCCTGCTGCACGAATCCACTAAACGCCTCAGCAAAACGTCTGCATTCTTCCAATTCCGTCGGCGAAGGAACCAGTCTTGCCTTCACGCCGGGCTTGTGCACTTTGAGCTTGAGGCTTTCAAGATATGACTCCAGTATGTCCACCGCCTGCCCTCCCCAGCCATAGGAGCCGAACACGGCGGCTTTTTTGCCCACGCTTGAGACGGTCATCAGAAGTTGCGCGGCGTCCCACACCGGCTTGACCACATCGCCAACAAAAGTCGGCGTACCAAAGAGAATCGCGTCAGCCGCTTCATAATGATCGCGTAGCTCCTTCGCGGGGATATGAGCCAGATCCACCATCGTGGTTGCGATACCGGCCTGCTGGAGCGTTTGGTCGATCTCTTGCGCCATCATTCTGGTATTTCCATAAGAGCTGGCAAAAGCAATCAGCACGCGTTTTTTGTCGCCACCGTTCTTTGGCGCTGTCCACTCCAGATACTTTTCGATGAAACGTTTTGGCTCATCGCGGTTGATTGGCCCATGCGATGGCGCAACAATTCTGATATCCATGGCAATGACGGCCTGCGATGCCTTTCGGCAGAAGGACGCATACGGACGCATGATCGCGTCATAGTAATGCCATGCCTCCTTTTCATGCACTTTGTCCCCCGGCTTGAAGAAGATTGATTCATAAGGGGCGAAATGCGCCGCATACCCGTCGCATGGGAAGAGAATCTTCTCTTCAGGGCAATAGGTGAACATAGTATCCGGCCAGTGCATAAATGGTGCCGAGATAAATTCGACCGATAGCCCTCCCAGATCGAGACGGTCGCCCCCTTTGACGCCCTCGATCGGCACAGATTCGTCGTTGATGATATTCTTCAAGAACGGCACCGCCGGTTTGGAACAGACGAGCTTGATCTTGGGGTTGCGTGCCAAAAGTAGCTTGATCGCACCGGAGTGGTCGGGTTCCGTGTGATTGACAATCAGATAGTCGATCCGCTCCAAGGGCACATGCTCCTCGATACGGGCGAAGAAAACATTCTCGAACCCCTCCTTGACCGCATCGATCAGAGCGACTTTTTCACCCAACAGCAGATAGGAATTGTAGGTTGTTCCGTAATCCGTCTTAACGACGATATCGAATACACGCAAATCGGGGTCTGCCGCCCCCACCCAGAAAACTCTCCTGGTCAATTCAACTGAATTCATAGATCCTCCACTCAACTCGCGGTATAATACAAATTATGATACGATTGGCAACTGCTTTTGTATTGCTTAGTTGCACTAAAACAACGATTCCTGCGAAACGATCACTGCGTTAGCCGAAAAAAGCATTGGACAAATAGTACTGCGATGCGTTATCTAGCTAACAGACATGCTGGAATGGACTTGAAATGTTTCGATTTGGCGGCATTTTCGCTACACTATTTTTTCTAATAGGCGTAGGAATTATCGGGTGCGGCGATAGCAGCAGCGAGCCGGAAAAGATTACAAATCGGGTCTACCTGCCCGAGAAGATTCAGGCTGCCCCCGGAGAGTTCTTTACAGTACCAGTCAACTTCGATAACGCAGTCTCTCTCTCAGCAATCAACGTGCCCTTGCTATTTCCCTCCTCTCTCCTGCGTCTCGATTCGGTCTCGTTCCAGAACAGCCGCGCAAGTCAGTTCATGTTCAAAGAAGTCTTTGCCAAAGCTGACACGATCTCGATTGGCGTTGTTGACGATTCTGCCGCAGTTGCGACCGGTCGCGGTCTGCTCGCCACGATCTACTTTATGGTTCGCCCAACTGCGCCCGACACAACCTTTCTGTTGAACACATTCGACTACCCGCTACTGCCGCTGAGTTTCTACGACCTCCAATTGAATCCGGTGACCAATGCGCCGACGTTTAAGGCGTGCCAAGTGACGATCAAGGAGTAGTTTCGAAGACTTCTTTGGGGAGTTTTGGGTTGACAGGAATGGGGAGTAGTCGCATATTGGTTATAAGCGATTATGTTTGGTGAGGGGCGGGGTTGGCAGTTGGGAGGGAAACCAGAACTCCGCATCTTATGCAGATCAGTCTAACTATTGTTAGGCGTAAGAACAACACAGGACAAACTGAATGGAAATAGCGATAATACCCCGCTTCATAATCAGAAAGTTTTGTTCTGATCAAGCAAATCAAATTCATGCAAATGTTTTGCTGACTAGCATGCTTGTTATTATCGTGCTTGCGTTTTGGCACAACCATTATGTTTATTTGTCATCAATACCTCACTTCTGCGTTTTTCAAGGGATTTTGAATATCCCATGTCCAGGCTGCGGAATAACTCGAAGCATTTTTGCTATTGCTGAAGGGAACATTATTTCTGCATGGAAATCCAATCCGGCCGGCTTGTTTTTGTTTTTCTATTTTATTGCACAGATACCCTTGCGTATTATCGCTCTCACGTTCCATACTTTGCAAGGCCAAATTTCTCAGATGTCTCGACTTGGTAGCAAGATTGTAATATCTGTTTTGTTTTTGGTGTGGATAGTACGATTAACCTAATAACCAAAAAAAGGAGAATGACATGGCACAATTGTCTTGTCCAAAATGCAATGAGATGGCAACTCGCGGTGGTTTTATGGCTTGGCAAATCATCGTAGCTATTTGCTTTTTCCCAATTGGGCTGCTTGCGTTATTGGCTAGCCGTAAACCAACAAAGTGTCCTAAGTGCGGACATACTTGGCAAGCATAGCCTCTATTGCAAAATTCAACACGTCTAACAAGGCGCTGCACCTGACCGCTATTCCGCTGCACCATAGCGGCAGGTGAGCTTGGTCGTTATCTGGAAGCAGAACCCGTAGGCGGATATATCTGGAAACTATATATAAACAGAAGTTGGATTTTCTACCTCATATGGATATCTCATCGGAACAGGTTTACGAGGCTCTCGCCGCGAAGGGCGTCGCGAATATTCACCACGCCAACAGCGTGATCACAGCGTGCCAGTTCCTCCGGACGGGTTCACTCATGTCCCGGGGAACGGTCGATCGGAATGGATTGTTTCAGACAAAGCAGGCGTCGGACGACATCGACAAGAAGTATGGAATCTGGTTTGATGTATTCGCGGACTCCGTCGATATCCATGATCGCGCCAAGTGGGCAAACAAATATGGACCTGTGACCTTTGTCCTCGACATCAAGCTAATCGAGGAGGCTTCTACCGGGAGAGTCTGGGTTACGAAGTTAAACCCGACCAAGTGGGAAGGAAAATCACGGGAAGAGTGCTGGTTTTCTTCGGCCGAGGACTTGAAAGCGTACTTCGTAAAGGGCTGCTTCGATCAGATGATTGTTTTTCGTCACTGCGGTGGGATACTCCCGTTCAAGGACTACCTCAAGGAAATAATCCTTGACAATCCGAAAATAAAAACCGAGGAAGATGAAGTGGACTATTACAGCATGGCTTTCGGCGCCCTTCGCCTCTCGATGACTGAGGGCAGGATAGACGTCCCATTACACAAGAGGGTTTGTCCGCCGGAATGTAGTTGTGTTGCAGATTACCAAGGTGACAGAGTTCGCACGAGAGAAATGTATTTGCCGAAAATTTGACACTGTACTCCAGCGGACCGTCGAAAAGCTGCGCTTATCGCTGTCCGCTGAGCTTCGTCGTTACCCCCTTGCCTCCTTCTTGCCCTAATTCCCCACAAGAGACTTGTGCAGACATTCCCTCCCCAAACCGGCAGGCGGCCGACCTATCTCATTTGCACCTCCCCTTCGATGCCGAAGTTAACGATGATGACCGAATCCGCGCCTGTCATTGCGCATCCCCCTTGCCATCCATTTCGAATTTGTGTAACTTCCCCACGCTTCACCAATTGCCGGAGTGGCGAAATTGGTAGACGCAAGGGACTTAAAATCCCTCGCTCAGTAATGGGCATACCGGTTCGATTCCGGTCTCCGGCATTTTCTTCTCCAACCATCCACCTGAAAATCCGCCCACACAACTTGTCCAGCTAACCGACCAAAAGAAAAGCCGGCGGCATTGCTGCCACCGGCTTTTTGTCATCGTCTGATTGACTCTACTTCAGAAGACTCATCTTCCGAGTTTCGGTGTAGTCACCGGCCGTCAACTTATAGAAGTAGACACCCGACGCCACGGACGTACCGCCGTCGGTATCAGCTTTCCACTTAATCGTGTAGCTACCCGCAGCCTGATAGCCGCTCACCAACGTCTTGATCTTATCGCCAAGAATGTTGTAGATCGCCAATTCAATGTGACCGCTCTGGCCGACAACGTAGTCGATCGCGGTCTCAGGATTGAACGGGTTCGGGTAGTTCTGTTTCAGCGTGAAGGACGTCGGCAGATTGCCGTTGTTCTTGCCCGCTGTCGTCAGTTCGTTGATACGAATTCTGTCGCCGTTCCCGGTCCAAGTGACCGTCTGTTCAGCAACTTCGCCATTAACCTTCAAAGTAATGACGCTGCCAGCCGACTTGCCAACCGCATCACCAGTGAGGGTCTCGGCGCCATAAACGGGCATAAATCCGAACTGTCCCGCAGTACGCACCACGCTCTCACCAACCAACGCACCGGAGGCATCGTAGGCCTCAATCACAGAACCAACAGGAAGAGTCTCGCCGTTTTGCTTGACATCATAGCCATACAAGCTGATCCAAGTATTGGACGATGCCACACGCAAGGTAGTGCTCGATGTGTGACTCCCCCCTACCGCCTTGGCGTAGAGCGGTCCGGGTTCAGGATAGGTTAATGTTGCCACTCCCGTGGTCTTGATCCAGTAACCCAGGTCACGCTTCATCTCCCAATTATTGTAAAACTGCGGATAGGCCGGATCGTAGGTCAAAGCGCCCTGATCGTAACCTAGCACAACCACAACCTTATCAAAGATCGAAGCCAGAGCCACTGGGACGGTGTATGGAACCAGCGGCAAATAGCTGACCAGGTTCCAGCTCTGCTCCAGATCAATCGGAGTGGAAGCAGCCACTACCGGGCCCTCTACACACAGCGTGTCTTCCGCGTTCATACGGAACCAGAAACCGTGGAGGTGATCGGCATACAACAGTGAGGAGAATCGCGGCAGCAGCGGATCGTATGTCAACGCGCCCTGCTCGAAACTCAGGATCACGTCCACGTTGTCCGTCACATCCTTCGCCAGGATCATGATACTGTCATTCGGCGTGTCGACGTTCCACGAAACCAGGTTCCAACCCTGCTTCAGGATCAGGCAATGAGTCGGCGGAACCGGCGTGACGTCGAAGCAAGCTTCGTAGCGGTCGCCGTTCGCGCCCCAGTGAATCGGGCCATTCGCCATGGTGGCGACGAAGCCGTCCACCTTGATCGTGATCAGATCACCCGGGCGACAGCCTTCATCGACGGCCGTATAAAGCGAATCATCGGCATAAACCGCCATAAAACCGTAGGTGCCGGCTTGGGACACTATCCACTGACCGCAGAGAACACCTTGCGGATCGTAGGCTTCAACCACGCTACCCGGGAGCACCGGAGCGCCTTGGAACAATGCGAAGTATTTGCAGTAGAGGTCGACCCACTCATAGGTCGGGGCGACAGAGCCGCCGTTGGGGCGCAAGATGAGTACGAGATCGGTTGCGGGAAACCCTGTTTCACGGTAGTCAGGATAGTAGCCCGCCTTGTATGCGCGCACGGTGAATGTCGCCGGTTTTTCGGGCAGCGGGCAAAGCTCGTAAGAACCATCGATGCCGGAAATAGTCGTCGCAATCGGACTCCCGCTCGGTGGGTAGACGTCGTACAACTCGACTGTCGCACCCGAAATTGGATTATGACCAACATCCACGATCATGCCATTTACGCAAGACGTTGGCGGTTTCGAGTTTACGGTCAAGTTGATCGTAATCGTGGCGCCGCTGACCGGCTTTGCCTTGGGCGGGAAATTGTCAACGATCAAATGGGCGACGTAGGTGTTCGGCGCGAGTGACGCCGTGCTGTATTTAAGTTTCAGCAGACTGCCCGGATAGTCACCGGCGCTGACTTGTCCATAACTCGGGTCAGGTGATACCCACGTTTGATCCGAGGACGCCAGCCAATAGAAGATTCCGCAGGAGGCGCCGTTGGTCACGAAGACAGAGTCATACGGAAGACTCTGGCCTTCTTCGATCACGAGGTCGAACTCATCCTCGCTCACAGCCGGAATCGGAGCTTCCTGACACGGCTTGACGACCAAGTAGACCTTTGTATCGTGCTGGCCTTTCTTCGTAGGCCAAACGGCCGAGATTGTTATCTCATAAGTGCCGGCAGGTGTGGTAACGCCGGTGTGGCCGCCCAAAGTGGTCATCCCTGGAGGCGTCAGGGATGAGGTCCCAAGGTTGAGAATCGTGCCACTTGGAATGCCACTGGCGAAGAGATCGACCGGATAGCCAAAGCCGTCGATGGATTTCAGGTCGATCCAATAAATGATCGAATCGGACTGACCCGCCATTGTGAAGATCGTGTCTGGATTGGCGTCGATGCTATAATCCGGGTGGAGAGCAGTCTTCACTTCGACGGTGAAGACGCAGGAATCAACCAGTCCGGCAGCGTCAGTGGCTTTCACCACAACCGGAGTAATGCCAAGTAGGAAGAACGACCCGGAGGCCGGAGTCGCTACCACGGAAACATTTGAGCAGTTGTCTTTGGCCTCCGTCACGAATTCGACGACCTTACCGGTATCGTCCGGATTGACTCCGACAACGATATTGGCTGGACAAGTGACTTGCGGTTTTTCCGTGTCGTTGATCGTCACGTCGAAATGACAGGTATCTGCATTGCCGGATGCATCCGTGGCGGTCACCGTGACCTCCGTTGTGCCAAGATTTAAGAAGGACCCGGACGGAGGATCGGCAACCACGGTCAGGCCTTGCATGCAGTTATCATGCGCGGAGTATTCGAAATTAGCAATGGCGCCACACTGGCCGAGATCATTGTCTCTCACGATATCAGCGGGACATTCAACATCTGGCTTCTCCGTATCGTTTACCGTTACGAGAAATTTGCAGGTGTCGACGTTGCCCGATAGATCGATCCCGATGGCAATCACTTCGGTCTGGCCGATCGCGAAGAAGGAACCCGACGGAAGCGTCACATAAATGTCCTTGTCAGAGAAGGAGCAGTTGTCATAGCCGGTCACGTTGAAATTGATCAACGCCCCGCAGGAACCTGGGTCGTTGTTCTGGACAATATTGCCCGGACAGGTCACGTGAGGTCGTTCGTTATCGTTGATCTGCACGTTGAAGTAACAAGTGTCAGCATTTCCGGAGGCGTCAGTGGCAGTCGCCATCACTTGATGAGTACCCACAGCCCAGTGTGAACCGGACGGTGCAGACAACACAACCACAGGATTCGGATCGCAGTCGTCCGTCGCCGTCACTTCGTAATTCACGACAGCATCACATTGGCCCGGATCGTTACTCTGGACAATCTCCGCAGGGCATGCTATTTTCGGCTTTTGCGTATCGTTGATCGTCACCATAAACGAACAACTATCCTGATTTCCGGAAGCGTCTTTGGCTTTCAACCATACCGTGGTCACACCGACCGGGAAGATAGTGCCGGAGGGATGGTCGGACGAAGTCGTCACGCCCGGGCAATTATCCGAAACGCTCATAACATAGTCGACAAGCGCGCCACAGATGTCAGGATCGGTACCCTGCACGATATCCTGGGGGCAATTGATCGTGGGGCGTTCGGTGTCTTTGACAATGACCTTGAAGGAGCAGGTGCCCTCGTTACCGGAAGCATCGGTCACCACCGGCGTAATCATGGTCACCCCTACGGGATAGAAAGACACCCGCTGCTTGCCGAGAGGACTGGTAATTGAGCAGTTGTCGGCGGCGGTGATATCATAGGAGACATAAGCGCCACACTGTCCCGGTTCGTTGTCGACCGTGATATCGGCGGGACAGACCACCACCGGGGGAGTCTTGTCGACAACCGTCACAGTGGCCTCGCAGGTGTCGGCTAGTCCACTCGTAGCGACGACGATCAGCTTGACCAGCGTCTCGCCAAGAGGATAGGGACCGGCCGGGATCTGAATAAATGAGAGTGTGTCACCACTGGGATCATAGGAGCCGTCATTAATGCTCGCCATGGCAACACAATTTGAGTCCGCTTCAACGGTTACGTTGTTGCACATAGCAACCGGCGGTTCAGCGGCCCAGGCCATCGAACCTAAGCAAGTTGCAATCCAGAGAACGAACAGAATCCTTAACATCTGTCTCATGGTTACCTCCTAAAAGTTAATCAATGCTTCTTTCGAACTTGTGTCCAACAATCGTGATTCTGATGCCGCCACCTCGGAAAGGTCGCAACAACCTCGCGATAACAGAAGTAAAACGCTTTCGTTACTGCATTCCCTGCCCAAAAGAGTAGAACACCAAGCAGTACTCAAGTTGTGTTTGAAGTTATGGAATTGTTAAACACAAAGTCAAGAATGAAATCCTTTGTGCGGTTTTGCCGCCCGGACAAACACGACGGATTGTGTATGCTATGGCGGTGTGAGGTTTCGCCAGAGACAGCGTCAGGAGCACGGGGCACGCGTGAGGTAATGTGTTGTGTCGGGGCTACCCCATGTGGTTGCCCTCGTGAGGGTAGCCACGCGGGGCTACCCCTACAAATGGGGAATCTACGGATCGGCAGATCAAAACCGCTCGGTCCTTGACAATCTGTGGTTGCGCATTTCCGAATCTCATATTATCGTTCATCATGTCAGGATTGTAGGTCAGGCGACGATGCTGGATCATCCGAAGATGGGATCAATCAGCCAATACGGTATACGTTGATACAGGAGTATGACATGATTCGTGAAGTCGAAGAAACCAAGTTCGTCGAACAATTTTATGACTTGATGGCAGAGGTCGAATGTGGTTCTCATTTCGATTTCGGTAATCCTCGGCACGACGAGTGGTTGCGCAGGAGAATATCGAGACACTACTACCGCGGAGTCAAGTTCTTTGGGTACTACCTTGAAGATGACAAACCGGTTGGATTTGCAGGATTGCTCGCTGAGGAAAAACTGGAAGGTGTAGCCTGTTTCGGGCAGATGACAGAACTACTGGACATTGGGATTTTCCCCGAGTATCGAGGCAAGGGATATGGCAAAGAGCTATTGAAATACGCTGAGGACTACTCCCGTGAATTCGGGGCCTACTGTATGTACATGGCCACCTATGCAAGAAGCCGTGAGACTATTGCTTTCTATGGCAGCCACGGATTCGTTCCGGTTGCGACCTTGCCGGATGTCCATGGTCCTGGCGATGAGGGGACTGTCCACATGAGAAAGATTATTAGACGTTAGTTGAGTAGATACCGTCTTTCATATCAATCGTATTGGTAGGTCAAGCCCACTCGGGGCTTGACGTCACGCCACGAGTCGGCGTGATCTACTCGACTGGGAACCCAACCCAGTTTACTGCCCCTCCCTATTCGTTCGTTCGTCCTAAGCCCGTTCGTCCTGAGCTTGTCGAAGGATGAACGGACGCCTCTTGCCCTTCGACAAGCTCAGGGCGAACGGCGTCGAAGCAGGGTAGCCCACAGCTTGCTGTGGATTGGTTGACCGGATCGAAATCTCTCGGTTCTTGTCAATCTATAGTTGCGAATCTCCGCGTCTCATATTATCGTTCATCATGTCAGGATTGCAGGTCAGGCGTTCTTGAGGCTTGACGGCAATTGTCAAGGCACGGGAGGGCGTGACCTACACAACTGTTCCATGAGACGATTCGATGGAAAGCGAGGAGTACGATGACGTTCAAAGAATTGGATCACGAACTACCAAATGGGTTTCACGATGCGATACTCCATGATCTGAGGATTGATTACCTGAGGGGGTCTGCTGTCTTGCGCATGGAGTTGGACTTTGGAGACCCCGACGGCCCGAAGCCGGAGGATTACAGATCGGGAGAGGTGAAGGTCACAGGGATGTGCTTCTGCTCAATTGACCCACCCTCTCATGACCATCCGTACGTGCCGGACGGGTATCCCCTAAACGTCTCAGGGGACCCTGCTAAACCCGACAGGTTCCCCGCGTTTGAAGAACTCTCTCGGACTCTTCCTCCAGGGGTTTTGTGCTATCGATTCTACGTGGATGAGTGGAACTCGTTCATCAACATAGCTGCTAAGGACGTTCAGATTTCCTGGGTTGACGAGGGAACACGGGCAGTTGAGTAGGTTGGGTTCGCACGCTCGGAAAGGAACTCGCTCAACAGACAGGCGGATGGCCTTGCAACCATCCGCCCGTGAGTGGAGAGAGTCCTGGAAAGGATGGGCTATTTTACGGGGAAGTAGCCAACTTCCCTGACGATCTTCTGGCCGGTCTCTGAGAGAGCGTAGTTAACCAGCTTCTTGATGTCGCCGGTCGGCTTCGATGTCAGATACCAGAAGAGATACCGTGACAGCGGATAGGTTCCGGCTTTGATGTTCTCTTCAGTCGGCAAATACCCCGTAGATTTGTCGTCTTTCTTGATCTTGCAGTCTCTTACTCCCTTGGCATAGGCGGCGCCGCCGTAACCGATTCCATTCTTGTCCTTGGCGACCGCATTGACAATCGCTGCCGTGCCGGGAAGAGTCTGCGTTTGAGCAGCAAAGTCTTCCCCCATCAGAACATTGTCTTTGAAGAATGAGTAAGTCCCGGAGCTGTTCTCACGTCCGTAAAGGATGATCTTGGCGTCCGGGCCTCCAATTTCCTTCCAGTTCGTGATCTCGCCCGTGTAGATGGCCTTAAGTTGCGCCATGTTCAGTTCTGTCACCGGATTCTGCTCATTCAGGTAGACCGACAGACCGTCGCGAGCAACCGCAATCTCTACGCCCGGGCTGTTGAAGCGCTCTTTCAGCTTGTCGATTTCCGCAGGTTTAATCGAGCGCGAAGCTTCGCAGATATCGGTTGAGCCGTTAATCAGAGCTGCGATACCGACACCAGAACCGCCCCCGGTGACCTGAATCACCACATTAGGATTCTGAGCCATATACGCTTCGGCCCAACGCTGCCCCAACGGGAGCATCGTATCGGAACCTTTCAGCGTAATGGTGGTCTTGCCAGCAGCCTGAATACCTACCGTGCAAAGAAGTGTTGTGGCGACGACGGCGAACAGGATCGCCATCAGTTTCGCAAGTGTTGTTGATTTCATCATTTTCTCCTTTATGTATACTACGCTAGTTTATATCGTGAACTGGAACTGCAAGGTGAAACGATTGTCTTTGGGATCGTACGGTGATTTAGAGACCAGCGACCCGTCCTTCAGCAGTCGCGGCATGTCATACGCGGCCGTGATCCTAACCCATGAATCCCAGAAGTAATGTACAGCCAGCGACATGGTGCCAGTGGCATCGTCTTTCTTTTTCAAACTATTGTCAGTGTAATCGCCATGGACATTCGGATCCCAGAAATCGTAGCGCGCGGCGGCGGCGAACTTTTTGCCGAGTGTCTGCGACAACCAGAAGTAGAATCCTTTACCAGTCGCCATCTTGTCGCTGGCTGAACTGCTGTAATCATCACCATAATAGAATTCCGTACGCACCGCACTGCCCCCTACCGGCAACATGTCGAAATACGCCTGAGCATCAACGCCGTATCTGCGCTTGTTGTATTCCGAGGCCGCGACCGCGGCCTTGGCCGGTGTTGTCTTGATTTCGGTCGCTTGCATAATTCCATCGCCGTTTGCGTCAAACCAGGTAGTGGTCCCCGCTACGGCGGCGGAACCAGCGATAGTCTTCTTGCCCCAGTAACCGGAGACGCCAAGATCGACCATACCCAGTTTGGCTTTGGCGCGAGCGATGATGTCTTTTTGCTTGGTCGGATCAAACCAGGTAAAGGTCGCGTCGTTGATGCCGTACCCTTGGAATGCGCCGACGTTGAATTGCAGATATTTCGGCAAGGCCCAGGTCAGATTGATACCGCGATCGCGTTCGCCATTGAACAGGAAGTTTTCTGCGTTGCTTCTCTCCGGAAAATCGCGCTTGGAAGATGAGTATTCGATTTCATAACCAAACGGCCAGTTTTGTTGACCGACTGTCAGTGCGAAGTTATTCTGTCGGAATCGTTTGTACAATTCGACGTAAGCTTCTTTCAACGACACGGTGTTCTTCGAAGCATCGAAGTAGATCACGTACTTGCTTGAAGTTCCGGGCTGGAATGTGAATTTGATGCGACCACGGCGAATATAGAAGTTGCTGTTGGAATTCGGAGCCGTTCCGCCTAGGACAGTGTCGATATACTCATAGCGCGCCTGAAGGTAACCCGACACCTTGAGGTATTTCAGGATACCAGCGTCCGAGTTCAACGTATTCAGGTTTTCGCCGACACCATCCAATTTTTCTCGCAACGTTTGCACGACTTCTTTAAGGCTGTCGGTCTCGCTCTGCGCTCGCGCCTCCTGGCCGATCATCAGTGTCATTACGAACAGCGCTAACAGTACTCTTGCTCTCATTTAGGTCCTCCACTAATAAGAAGCATTTTTCGTTTCTTGTCCTCGGCAGATAGAACGAGCGCGGCGTTAGCGGTGAATGTGATGAATGTTAGTTCTTCGTTAGACGAGCGTCTCGAGGGCTTCTGGATTTCAAAGACCTGTAGTGGATCGGCCAAATAAACCCATGTGATTGGACGGTAGTAATTACAGTGTCATAAATTTCGACAACATTCCGCTATTCCTGACATATTTGACTGAACCGATTGCTGAAGGTTGAAATCACGTCACATGTAACGCAATCAACCTCTATCTGTTACGTGTATTACCTCAAGAATTGAATCAATGGCATGGTACTTGCTTCCTTTTAGTAGGTTATGATAAAATTGTTTAGACAACAGTATGAGGATGCAACCGTGAAAATATTCTCCTTTCTACTCGCCCTGATCTTGCTCATCGCTCCTGCAACTCTGTTTGCAATCCCGAGTTTTACCGGCTTTCTTTCTACGCCATCCGGCGTCACTGCTTCCATAACTTCGCCAAAGGGTTGGGATGCGGCTAATGGCGGATTTACAATCTCATGGACGATTTCCCAGATATCTGCCAGCGACTGGTACTACCAGTACACATTAAGCAACGCCACCGGAGGCGAACTTGGCAAGGATCCCAGCCATTTGATCGTCGAAATTTCGCCAAATGCCACGGCAAATGATTTCTGGAGCTTTAATGGCGGTGAGGAAATCAATACCTATTCCTCCGCTAATCCATCGAACCCGAACATGCCGGGACCGATGTACGGCGTCAAGATGGCCGGCGTGCAGAACTCCGGCTCAGGATTGTTCGAGTATTCTTTCCATTCGTACAAGGCCCCGACCTGGGGAGACTTCTACGCCAAAGACGGGAAGGTCGATGGGATTGACGTCACAGCTTGGAATGAGGATTTCCTTCAGACTGATCCGACGGCACCCGCTCAGAGCGGCTTACTTCAGGATGTTACCGGTACGTATATAAACAAGATTCTTCGTCCCGACACTCAATCGACAGTCGTTCCGGAACCGGGAACGATTATGCTACTGGGGCTCGGACTCAGCGGTATCGGCCTGCTTCGTCGCAAGCGGTCGTAGCCTAGTCGATTCGTAGAATCCCCAAAACGATCAAGCCGAGCCCATAAGGGCTCGGCTTCTTATTTTCTATGATGTCAGGTATATGATGTCGGCAGACTGATCGCTGCATCATGCCTACTTCCTCTTCAGCACCCGCTTTACGGCAACAACGATATCTTCCGACTTCAGACCGAAAGCGCGTAGCAGTTCGTCGGGCTGGCCGGACTGTCCGAAACGGTCCATTACCGCGACGAATTCCTGCGGGACGGGCACATGGCTGACCAACACTTCGGCAACGGCGCTTCCCATGCCGCCATAAACTTGATGCTCTTCCGCGGTCACTATAGCGCCACACTCACGGGCGGTGCGAATTATCAGCTCGCGGTCTATTGGTTTGATCGTATGCAGGTTGATTACGCGACAGTCAATACCTTGCTTTCCCAAAACTTCAGAAGCCACCAGCGCTTCATAGACCATCACACCGCAAGCGATAATCGCAGCATCACCGCCATCGTGCAGGACAACTCCCTTGCCGAATTCGAACGGCGTGGATTCGTCGGTCAGTGTCGGTACGGCCTCGCGACCAAAACGGAGGAAGACGGGGCCGTCGATGTATGCCGCCGCCATCGTGGCGCGTTTGCTTTGCCAGTAATCACAGGGGACGATCACTTTCATATTCGGCAAAGAGCGCATCATAGCGATGTCCTCCATAGCCTGATGAGTGGCGCCGTCGGGGCCAACGGAAATACCGCCATGTGCGCCGCAGACCTTGACATTGGCGTTGGAGTAGCAAATCGAAATGCGAATTTGATCCATACAGCGGCAGGTCGAAAAGACGCTATAGGTCGAATAGAACGGAATCTTGCCGATCAACGACAATCCGGTGGCTACGGCGGCCATGTTTTGCTCGGCGATACCCATCTGTATAAATCGCTCAGGGAAACGACGCGCAAAGAAACCGGCATTGACCGAGTCGGTGACATCAGCAGCCAGTACGACAATCCGTTCATCCTTTTCGCCGAGTTCAACCAGCGCGTGGCCAAACCCTTCGCGGGTTTTCTTCATTTCAAGCTTCGTCAGTTCTTTTAACATCGTCTCCTACCCTGCCAACAATCTTGATGACCATTCATCATACGTCGTACCGAGTTCCTGCAGCGCTTGCTCGCCTTGTTCCATTGTCGGGGGCTTGCCGTGCCACTCCGATTTGCCTTCCATAAACGACACGCCTTTGCCCATAGTCGTATGGGCGATGATGACAGTCGGTTTCCCCTGGTAATGCAGCATTTCGTCATAAGCAGCCAATATCTGCTGTATATCATGCCCGTCGATTTCCAGCACGTGCCAGTTGAATGCCTGCCATTTGTCGGCAAGCGGTGCGATATCCATAATCTTGGGGACTTCGCCATCAATCTGCCGCTTATTGTAGTCAATGATTACGCCTAGCTTGTCAAGATGATAGTGGCCGGCAAACATGATGGCTTCCCAGCAAGAACCCTCCTGCAATTCGCCATCTCCCATAACGCAGAAAACGCGCCGGGGATGCTTGTCGATACTGGATCCTTTGGCCACTCCGCAGGCGATCGACAGACCCTGTCCCAGTGAACCCGATGACACCTCGATACCGGGTGTGTCGAGTCGGTGAGGGTGCCCCTGAAGACGACTGTTCAACTTGCGAAAGGTCATCAGATCTTTCAGCGGGAAGTAGCCGCATTCAGCCAGCAAGGAGTAGTTGACCGGCGTTACATGGCCGATGGAATAAAAAAGAAAATCGCGGTCAGCCCAGTGGGGCTCGCTTGGCTTGTGGTTGAGAATGCGAAAGGAGAGCGCCGTCGCAAAATCGGTGCACGACAGCGGTCCGCCGGTATGGCCGGATTTGGCCTCCACCAGCATGGTGATGATGTCGCGGCGAACATCCAGAGCCGCTGCCTGAAGTTGTTCGGCCGAGTAGTTAAAGGGATTCAAGAACTCCTCCTGTTCCCCTCTGACAGGTAAACGGACAAAGTCATAGAGAAGAAAACGTGGGTTGTCAAACCGATTTAGCCAGTTTCAAGATGCGCTCGTACAGTCGCGCTGCATGAGCAATCAATTCCTTTTTGGTGCCGTTGTTGGTGAGCACAAAATCGGCGCTGCGACGCTGGATGTATTTGGGAATCTGCCTGCGGATACGATTGCGAATTTCCTTACCCGTTAGTCCCCTGGTCTTCAAGCGTGCGCTCTGATTCTTATAGGTGCTCTCCACAACAACGATGTAATCCAATTCCTGCTCCAGTCGCCAATTATAAATCAGCGCAGCATCAACAACAAGGATTTTCCACTTCTTAGATTTCCGAGCCTGTGTGATTTCGGTTCGCATCTGCCTAAGCAACCACGGATGTACGATCTCGTTCAGGGACTTCGTCTTCAAATCATCGCCGAAAGCAATCCTTCCAAGTTCAGAACGGTCAAGACGTCCCGTTTTTGTGAGAATCTGCGAACCGAATTTCCTGACTAGCGCTTTGAGGAGTTGCGAATGCTTGTCGATGACTTCATGCCCAAGCTTGTCCCCCGATATCACAACCGCACCCAAACGCGCAAATTCGTCGGCAACTACACTCTTGCCACAACCAATCTGCCCGGTGATACCAATTGTGATCATCTCAGGAGCTCATTTCGACCAGAGAGAGTACTGCTTAGCCAACGTAGTGCCTTCAGTTCCGGCCCGTAGATATTCTTCCTGCGGCAGGGATTTCAGGAAACGCGCGTCCATATCGTCATCGTAGTCGTCTCTTGTGGTGAGGCCATACTTCACCGCAAGTGTCGCAGCGGCAATGTAATACTTGCGAGCATTAAAGTAATCCTTTTGGAGTACATATGCTTTCGCCAAGTCGTTCAAGTTGTCGATGAGATCGGTCTGACGCCGCAATGACTGCCAGCTCGCCAGCGAACTATCAAGTCTGGAGATCGCATTTGGCAAGTCGCCTTTGTCGCGCAGGGCGCGTCCAAGTATCTGGGATGCGAGAGCGGAGACTTCACTGACTCCAGAATTGGCAAGTGCATTGACCACAGCGACGGCGTAAAAACTCGCTGAGTCGTAGTTGCCGAAACGGTGGAAATAGTCCGCCAAGCCCACTTTGCCCATGTTCTCGTATAGGCTACCCCCTGTCGCCGCTTTGACCAAGATGTCCTCGAAAAAGAGCTTCCCCTTCTCGAGTTTGCCTTGCCGTAGAGTACAAAAGCCGGCACCGGATTCGGCAGACAGAAAACTGGGCGGATCACCAACGGTATTGGCTAAATCGACGGCCTGTTCAGCGTATATTGCAGCCGAATCGATTTGGTCGGTCTGCCGGTAGCAGGATTCCAACACCAGCGACGCAGCCAGTTTGGAAGGAGTATCGTTTGCAGCGGCAGCGAATTTCAGAGCTGAATAGGCCTGTGGCATTGTCTGCTTGAAATTGCCAAGATGACTGTAGAGCTGAGCTAGCCCGACATGCGCCACCACCAATGTCGAGTCGGTCGCGAGCACTTGCAAAGTGGCGTTCAGCGCACGGTCAATTCCTCCGCCTTGCATCGTGTCAGCCCAGGCTCTGGCCATTGCGGTCTCGCCCTTGATTCTCGTGTCGGCCTGATTAGCATTCTCCGCCTGATGGTAGCTTAGCACGGCTCGGTCGAAATAGCCGAGCACGAAATTCTTTCTGGCCTCGCGCAGATAGTCAGCTTCTGTGGGTGAGACACCAAACTGTTTGACGATCACGACCGCTATGATAACAAGGGCAATAGCGCCAGCAGTGATGCCCGCCCAACGGAAGATCTTGTGAAAGGTCTCAATGTTGTAACGATAGTAAAGCCCGAGAGTCGGTTTCGGTCGAGCCGGACGCCTAGCTTTCGCCTGCTGTCTCAGTTTGCCTTTTCGTGACATAGTCGACTACTTGCTCTCCAACCAGTTGTCGCCTATGCCCATGTCAACCGTGATCGGTACGGTGAGGCTGACGCACCCTTCCATCGTATTACGCACGAGCTGCTTCATGTCTTCTATCTCTGACAGATGCGTATCAAATACGAGTTCGTCATGCACTTGCAGGATCATCTTCGACTTCTTCCCTTGCATCTGACGGTCGATTTCGATCATCGCAATCTTGATCATGTCCGCTGCCGTTCCCTGAATAACAGTGTTGACGGCCGTCCGTTCGGCAAATTGTCGCAGCGCCGTATTCTTCGCATCAATCTCCGGTAGATAGCGACGGCGACCAAACAGAGTTGTAACGTAACCCTGTTGACGCGCTTTCGCAATAGTATCGCCGATAAAGGCGCGAATCATGGGGTAACGTTTGAAATAAATGTCAATGAACTCTTTGGCCTCAGTCACGGTCATGTTCGACTGCTGAGACAAACCAAAGGCCGTCACACCGTAAATCACTGCGAAATTGGCGGTCTTGGCGACACGGCGCATTTCGGGTGTGACGGCAGTCAGGTCGACACCGAAAACTTCTGACGCCGTGCGCTTGTGAATATCCTCGCCGTTGCGGAAGGATTCGATCAGCGGTTGTTCCTTTGCAAAGTGTGCCAGAATGCGCAGTTCAATCTGCGAGTAGTCGGCGGTCAACAATTTGTAGTGTTCGTTTGTTGGGATAAATGCCTTGCGAATCTGGCTCCCCTCTTCGGTACGGATCGGGATATTCTGCAAATTGGGATCTGTCGAGGACAATCTGCCCGTGGTAGCCACCGCCTGATTATACGATGTGTGCACGCGCCCGGTGCGGGGTTTGACCAACTTCGGAAGTGCATCAACATATGTTGACTTCAGTTTCTGCAACTTACGATAGTCGAGCATTCTCTTCGGTAGATCGTGTTGTTTGGCAAGCTCGATCAGCACACTAACGTCGGTTGAGTAGCCGGTCTTCTTCGTTGTCTTGTGCATCGGCTTCAGCCCGAGTTTATTGAAGAGCACGTCAGAGAGTTGCGCGGTGGAGTTGATGTTGAACTCCTGGCCGGCAAGTGTATAGATGTCAAACACAATCTTGTCGAGCTCGGCCGCGATCTCTTTGGACATCTTTTCCAGAAGCGGCACATCGATCTTTACACCGGTTGCTTCCATGTTGGCCAGTACTCGCGCCAACGGCAGTTCGATTTCATGTAGCAGCTTCTCCGCTCCGGTTTCCTTAACTATCGGTTCGAGCTTGTGGTATAGACGGTAGGTGAAATCGGCGTCTTCAGCGGAGTAGAACGTGGCTTTGTCAACGGACACTTCGGCGAACGACTTCTGTTTCTTGCCGGAGCCGATCAAAGCGGTGATCGGCTGCATCGAGTAGTTGAAGTGTTTCAACGCCAGAGCATCCAACCCGTGCTGCCCGGCCGGGTCTATTACGTATGATGCCAACATCGTGTCATAATCGAAGGACGATATCGTGTATCCGTGGCGGGTCATGACGTGATAATCGAACTTGAAGTTCTGCGCAATCTTCTTGATCGCGGAATCGGCGAATACCGGGTTCAGTAGATTTCTGCAAGTATCGGCATCAAGATTCTCTGCCCCAAGATCAACATGACCAAGCGGAATGTAATAAGCTTCGCCATCTGCTATGGCAATCGAAATGCCGACCAGTCCACAACTCAGAGAATCCAGGCCCGTAGTCTCGGTATCGAAGGCGAACAGCTTAGCTGCCTTGATCTTTTCGACGAGCTTCCCCAATTCAGCGGCAGTGTCGATAGTGCGGTAGTTCTGCCTTGTATCGAAGTGCGTATCAGTAGCTTGTCCCAGCGATTTGGCCAGCGAGACTAATTCCAGCTCCATGAATAGCTGACGAAGCGCCGAAGTGTTCAGTGTTGGGGCCAACATTCTGTCTAGGCTCATTTCGCAGTTGGCCTTGGTCTCCAGCGTTACTAACTGGCGCGACAGATAAGCCTGATCTTTGTGCGTAATCAGCATCTCCCGCAGCTTCTCGCGCGTGACCTTGTCGACATTGGCATACACGCCATCAAACGACCCGAACTGCTCGAGCAACTGCAGCGCCGTCTTGGGACCAACACCCGTGACCCCGGGAACGTTGTCGGTGCTATCGCCGGTCAGCGCCATGAGGTCGACGACTTGCTCCGGGTAAACACCCATCTTGGCTTTGACGGCCTCTCGGTCAATCCACTCTCCCGCTTCCGAGACTTTCTTGAGATTTAGTACCCTGGTTTTCTCATCCACCAGTTGAAACAGATCCTTGTCGCCGGTGACTATGACGACATCCCATCCCATTTGCTCAGCCTTGACGGCAGCCGTGGCGATAAGATCGTCAGCTTCATAACCGGGTTTGCGCAAGGTTGCGACAGCCATCACTCGAAGCAGTTCGTCCAGCCTTGGCAATTGCTCCACCATCTCCTCCGGCATTGACGGACGGTTGGCTTTGTAACCCGCGTACATCTTATGACGGAAAGTCGGTTCTTTGCTATCGAGAACTACTGCCAAATGCGATGGCTGTTCTTTCGAGAGGATACGCAGGATTGTGGCGGCAAAGCCATAGACAACGGACGTATGCTCGCCCCGCTTGGTCTTGAGGGGGTTTTGCGCAAATGCATAATATGACCGGTACGCAAGCGCACTGCCATCGACTAGAAACAAGCGTTTATCAGACATTGTCAGTTCCGGTACAACGCCGAGCGCGAAATGTATTCTTCTACGGCCTTTGGCACCATAAATCGGATCGGCAGATTTTCGTGTACGCGTCGGCGTATATCGGACGCGGAGATGTCAATCAACGGCATCTCGATCAACTTCATGGCGGCGGCTCGTCCCTTCAACAACGGTTGGCGTCCGGGACGATGCGCGACCACTATAGTCGCCAACGAGAGAATCCTGTCCGGATCGTGCCAAGTGTCAAACTGATCGAGGTTATCGGCGCCTATAATGAAGTCGATTTCACTCTCGCAATAGATGGTCCTCAGCAGTTCGAGGGTGTTCACGGTGTACGATTTTCCGGTGAGCCGGCTCTCAACGTCGGATAGCACCAGGTCCGGCTGGTCCGCGACCGCCAATTTAATCATGGCACAACGGTGCTCAAAAGACGTCTGTATGATTTTCTCCTGATGAGCCGAATCAAATGTTGGCACGATCAGCACGCGATGCAGATTTAGCTGCCGCTTTGCTTCCGAGGCAAGAATCAGATGCCCGAGATGAATGGGGTCAAACGCCCCACCAAGCACTCCGAGACGATCACTCACTTTTCTGCTGGGTCACTTTGACGGAGTCTTGACCAACGCCACTTGCGGGTCCGGCGGCAATTTTCTCTTCCATCTTTGCCTTCATCTTACCTGCCTTGGCGAAAAACTCCGACCGGGGAAAAGTGTTGATTAGATTAGTGAGCTTGTCGCGAGCATCGCTGTAGTGCTTCTGTTTTTCGTCAATGCTCGCCAGAAGATAGAGCGCTTCCGGAATACATTTGGCTTCCTGATGCTCTTTGATCACATCTTCGAGATAGATGCGCGAGGAGACCAGATTGCCCATCCGATAATACTGTCGGCCGGCTCGAAATTCCTTTTCCACCGTCTTCTCGATAGCTTGCGACAGCAGAAACTCTCCCTCATGGCGACGATCCGAGTTGGGATAATCCTCAAGATATGCGGTCAGTTCCTTGATCGCGTTCTCGGTGTCAGTCTGGTCGAGTCCTACATTCTTCGGCGCAGCGTCAAAATACGACTTGCCGATCATAAAGGCGGCGTCATCGATCAGTTCGCTGTTGGGGAAGTTGGTAATCAACCGCCGGAATTCCGGAATCGCGAGATGGAAGTCTTCGCGACCATGATACGACATGGCGAACCAGAACTGGACGCTATCGACATAGCTAAGGCCGGGGTAGTTGTACAAGACCTTCTGAAATTCGAGGATGGCCTCGTCATAGTGGTGCCGTTCATACGTTTTCATGGCAAGATCATACTGTCCGCGCGCGCCGCCCGTGCTTACCGTCGCCTGTCTGGCTGCGCATCCCGCAAGCAAAAGTGTCAGTCCCAGAGTTAGTATTCCAATTCGGTGCAGTGTCATGTAGGCCTCTCGATTCGTCTTACCGCGATGCAAAAAACAGATAAACCAGCGCGCCGGTAATGCCGAGAATCAAACCGGGTTCGACCAGCCGCTGATAGATAGTCGGTGGCAATGTCGGTGACAAAAAGCTATCTTTTCCCCGTGCAGCGCGCGCCTCATTATAACTCAGGGTATCGCATACAGTCAACGAGCTGACCACCGCAGAGTGCAGCAATCGGCCATCGCTCCCTAGCAACTGACTGGCGCCGCTGATTCCGAACATCCGCGCAACCCGACCTTGAGAAAAGAACCCTCTATGCACACCTTCATAGGAGAGATGATAATCATTCACTGTTGTTTTTACAATCGGTCTCTTGGAATCGACGCCTACTGATACAAGATATACCGGAATTCCAGAACGTTCCAGTCTGACCACCAGATTGTTCAGCAGTTGCTGCCCAAAACGCCCATCCACGGGGAGGAGCACAACGCCCGAATCGGTTGGCGCCGTCAGCTGCCCTGCCAAACTGTCTGCCAGCGTTTCAATCCCCTTTTCGCAAAGCTGCTCGTTGGAAAGCACTGCGGCAGCCGCAGACAGAGAAAAAAACAACAGCAACACAGCCGACGCCAGCGCTCTAGGCATCAGGATACTTCTCCAATAGCTCCTCGTACGTCGACATGACTCTGTGGACATACTGCGACGGCAACTTGCGATTAGTCGCTAACCGGTCGCGCATGGCCGTTTCGCCGAGATTGTAAGCTATCAGTCCCTGGCGAATATCGCCGTATTTCATGATCAACTCGAACAGGTAGAGACTGCCAAGCTTGATGTTGTATGCCGGATCAAACAACGACGTTCTACCTGCGAAATCGTGACCCGGGCGATTCGCCAATTCCACAGCTACTGCCGGTTTGATTTGCATCAGGCCATGTGCTCCCTGATAGGAGATATTGCCCTTGCGTAGGGAACTCTCGGTAAGAATCACGGCTAACAACAACCGCGGATCATAGCTGTAGCGCCGGCTTTCGTTGTCAATTACTTGCGCCAACTGGCCGACCTCGTTCTTGTCAAAGCCCACCTGAAAATCGCCGATGATTCTCTCGACCAGCACCTGCCGTTTCGTTTGAGTCCGGCGTTCTTCCTGCATCGTGTCACTCGGACGACAGTGGCAGGCCAGACTTGCAAGTTGAACCTCATGTCGATCCGTTTGACCTGTCCATAGACTGGTGAGCGCCTCACCAACTGAGGCCTGATCGGCTGTAGGTGTGGTCTGGACCGACAAGAACGCCGCGGATTTCCCATTGTCGGTAAGATCCAGCACCAAATACGTTACCACGACCGATTGAATTAAACAGATCATGAAGAAACGCAGCGCCAGACGCCGTAACCGTAATTGCAAATAGTTCTTATTTGCCATGTTTTCTCCCTTCTACGCCCGCACCAACAAATTCCCCAACAAACCCTTCTCCCGAAGTCCCGGTAACATAGACTGTGCGGAAACCCTTGCCAACAACGGCGCGAGCGGGGACGTGAATGGTGAAATCAATCTCCGGAGCGTCACAGAACAATCTGCCGATGGCCTGCTTGCTCGGAGCATTGAAACGTTCGACGATCATCTTCAGTTCCCGGCCAATCAAAGACGCATTAAATTCCTCAGCGTTTTCGTTGATCAGGCGGGTCAACTCTTCCTGGCGCGCCGCAATTGTTCGCTGCGCGAGACGACCGTTAAACTGGTGAGCGGTGGTTCCTTCTTCTCGGCTGTAGCCAAATACACCACCGCGACAAATTCTTTCCTCCTCTACAAAAGAGCAGAGCTCGTCAAACTCTTTACTGGTTTCGCCGGGAAACCCGACGATGAAAGTGGTACGCAGTACCGTGGTGGGAAGTTTCACC